>JBKOWB010000045.1:0-12323 GCA_046724195.1 Actinomycetota bacterium | reverse complement strand
CAGCTCGCCCCGGGCCAGGCGCCGCCGGGCATGACGCCCGGGACGGCTGCTCCGGGGATGACGCCTGGGACGGCGGCGCCGGGCATGACGCCTGGGACGGCTGCGCCGGGCATGACGGCCGGGACGGCCGCGGCCGGCATGACGTCGGGGACAGCCGGGACGGGCCTGGCGCGGCCGGGTATGCCGCCCGGCCGCCCGGCACCGGGTGTCGCACGCACGGGCGTGGCACCCGAGCGCGTGGGGCCAATACCGGACGCGCCGGCACCGGACCTTCCGGGGCCGAACCTACCGGGGGAGGCCGCTGGCTCGCCCGCACGCGGGACCGGCCAGGTCCCACGGCCCGGCCGGGGTACCGGACGCGTCACCGGCGCCGCATCTGCCACAGGTCTCGCCGTACCGCCGCGGGTTGACGATGGACCGCGACCGGCCCCGACCGGCGACGGGTCCGGTGCCGCCCGGGCCCGAGGTATCGGAGCCGTGACCGGCGCCGCCCGGCCGACCGCAGCCGCCGCGTCCGCAGCGATCGGCGACAAGCCGGTCCGTCCGGCCGCCGAGGCGACCGAAGGCGACCAAACGGGCGGAGGCCTGCGTTCCGAGCTGCGCCGCCAGATGCGCGCGAAGCGCCGCCTGAGGGTGATCACGCTGGTCACTATCAGTGTGGTGGTGCTCGGCCTGCTCCCGTTGTGGTTCGGCATCCGGGCGGCGAGCCGCGACCCGGTCTTCAATTCGCTCGACGCGCTCGACGTGCCCCGCTGGGCTGCGAAGAACGTCGAGGACCGCAGCAGCGGCAGCCGCTGGTGTTTCATGGACTGCCGGTTCCGCGAGCGGACCGCCCAGTCGGATCAGCCGTTTGCACAGACTGACAAGGCTTATGCGACGGCGCTGAGGTCCGCGGGATGGCAGCCCTGGAACGTCACTGGGTGCCCGGACCAGCCGATCAGTGCCCAGGACGGCCGGTACAGCTGCTGGCGGCGTGACGAGTTCACGCTGGACCTATGGGTACGGCTGCCCGAGTGCGCCGTGGACGCGGTCGCCGCGCAGGACCCGGCGGCGTTGCCGTCCACCGGCCCGAACGGCGTGGTGGCGACCGCGGACCCGAAGAAGTGCAAGGGCTCGACGGTGAGCATCAAGGTGCAGAACGCGATCACCGACCAGCGCGGCAAACCGGGCGGCGAGAAACCCGGGCTGACCGGGGAGACGCCGGACCCGGTGCTCAGCAATGACCCTCTCTTGGAGCCGTCACCGTCACCGTCGTGACGACTGCGCCGACACCGTCACCTTCGTGACGCGCTAACCGATCACTGACGGTAGGGTCTGCACGTTGTCACCGGCCACCGACAGGCTCAACCAGAGGGGACGCGCACATGAGCGCCGGAGAAATCGCAGGTCTGATCGCCGCGGGCGCATTCCTGATGCTCGTGATCGTGCTCGCCGTACCGATCCTCAAGCTGCGGCATACCGTCGACGCCGCCACGCGTGCCATCAACGACTTGACCGACCGGACCGGTCCGCTGCTCAGCAACGTCAACGAGACCGTGGAGAGCGCGAACACCGCGCTCGCACAGGTGCAAATCTCATTGGACGGTGTCAACGTCCAGCTGGCCAAGGTCGACACGATCACCAGCCATGCGCAGAACATCTCGGCCAACGTCGCGAACCTGATCACCGTCGTCGCCGCCGTCGCGGCCAACCCGCTGGTCAAGGTGGCCTCTTTCGGGTACGGATTGCGCAGGGCGGCCGCCGCTCGCCGCCACGCCGCTGAAGAGCGCGAGATCCGCGCGACGACGAAGCACCGCCGCAAGGCCGCGCGCGCTGCAGGCTGAGCCGTCCATCCACCGATCTCCCGAAGGGAACGCCCACCCATGAAGCGCCTGCTTTGGCTCGGCGTCGGCCTGGCCGCCGGCGCCATCGTCGCCCGCAAGGTCAGCCGGAAGGCCCACGAGTTCACGCCGTCGGGCATTGCCACGTCCCTGTCGGAATCCGCTGGCGGCTTCGTCGAATCGCTGCGTAGCTTCGTGGATGACGTCCGCGACGGCATGGCCGAACGCGAGCAGCAGATCCACGAGGCGTTCGCGGCGGGCGAGTTGTACGACGACCAGTTCGAAGAGCTGCGCGACGGCGCGCAGGACAGCGCCCACCAGGGGCGCCACCAGGAGGGTTACCGATGAGGACGGCGGAGATCAAGCGGCGCTTTCTAGCGCACTTCGAGGCGAACGGGCACACCGTCGTGCCGAGCGCCCCGCTGCCGGCCGTCGACGACCCCAACCTGCTGTTCATCAACGCCGGCATGGTCCAGTTCGTGCCGTACTTCCTGGGCCAGCGGACGCCGCCGTTCCCGCGGGCGGCCAGCGTGCAGAAGTGCCTGCGGACGCCGGACATCGACGAGGTCGGCAAGACCTCGAGGCACGGAACGTTCTTCCAGATGAACGGCAACTTCTCGTTCGGCGACTACTTCAAGGAAGGCGCGATCTCGCTCGCCTGGGAGCTGATCACCAAGCCGATCGCCGAGGGCGGCTTCGGCATGGACCCGGAACGCGTCTGGCCGACCGTGCACTTCGACGACGACGAGGCGTTCGACCTGTGGCGCGCCATCGGTGTGCCGGCGTCGCGGATCGTGCGCCGCGGCGACAGGGACAACTTCTGGTCGATGGGCATCCCGGGCCCGGCGGGTCCGTGCTCCGAGCTGTTCTACGACCGGGGCCCCGCGTACGGGAAGGAAGGCGGCCCGGAGGTCGACGAGGACCGCTACCTCGAGTTCTGGAACCTCGTGTTCATGCAGTACGCGATCGACGACGTGAAGAGCAAGGAGGAGTTCCGGATCATCGGGGAACTGCCGGCGAAGAACATCGACACCGGCATGGGCCTGGAGCGGATCGCGTCGATCCTGCAGGGCGTCGACAACCTGTACGAGATCGACGAGGTCAAGCCGATCCTGGACCGCGCCGCGGAGCTGACCGGCCGGCGGTATGGCGCGCACTCCGGCCACGCGGCGAGCGAGTCGCACCCCGACGACGTCCGGCTGCGGGTGATCGCGGACCACGTCCGGACCGCGCTGATGCTGATCGGCGACGGCGTGATCCCGAGCAACGAGGGCCGCGGCTACGTGCTGCGACGCATCATGCGCCGGGCGATCCGGGCGATGCGGCTGCTCGGCTGGCAGGGCCCGGCGATGCCCGAGCTACTGCCGGTGGCGCGCGACTGCATGGCGCCGTCCTACCCGGAGCTGGCGGTGGAGTTCGGCCGCATCTCCACGTACGCGTACCAGGAGGAGGAGACGTTCCTGTCCACGCTGCGCGCGGGCACCACGATCCTGGACACCGCGATCGCCGACACCCGGAAGTCGGGCGGGACGACGCTGAGTGGCGCGCAGGCGTTCCAGCTGCACGACACGTACGGATTCCCGATCGATCTGACTCTGGAGATCGCGGCGGAGCAGGGCCTGCAGGTCGACCAGGACGGTTTCCGCCGGCTGATGGCGGACCAGAGGTCCCGGGCGAAGGCGGATGCGCAGGCGCGCAAGACCGGGCACCTGGACCTGTCGGCGTACCGCTCCGTGCTGGACGCGGGCGGCCCGGTGGAGTTCACCGGCTATCACGAGATCTCTCGCGAGTCCCGGGTGCGGGCGCTGCTCGGCAGCAGTGGCGCGAGCGTACCGGCGGCGGCCGAGGGCGACTTCGTCGAGCTGGTGCTGGACACCACCCCGTTCTATGCCGAGGGCGGCGGCCAGCAGGCTGACACCGGCCGGATCAACGTGGGCGGGGGCCAGCTCGAGGTCGTCGACGTACAGCAGCCGTTGCCGGGGCTGATCGTGCACAAGGCGCGGGTGCTCCGCGGCGAGGTGCGCGCGGGCGAAGAGGGCTTCGCGGAGATCGATGTCACCCGGCGTAAGGCGATCTCGCGGTCGCACACCGCGACGCACCTGATCCACCAGACCATGCGGGCGTTCCTCGGCGAGTCGGCGACCCAGGCGGGTTCGCTGAACGCGCCGGGCCGGCTGCGTTTCGACTTCAATACCCCCGGCGCGGTCCCGCCCGCGGTGCTGAACGACGTGGAACAGCAGGTCAACGAGGTGCTGCTGCGGGACCTCGAGGTGCACGCGTTCATCACCTCGCAAGAGGAGGCGCGCCGGCTGGGCGCGATGGCGCTGTTCGGGGAGAAGTACGGCGACGAGGTCCGCGTCGTCGAGGTCGGTGACTACGCCCGGGAGCTGTGCGGCGGCACCCACGTCGCCCGCTCCGGCCAGCTCGGCCTCGTGAAGATCCTGAACGAGTCGTCCACCGGCTCCGGCGTCCGCCGGGTCGAGGCGCTGGTCGGCATCGACGCGTTCGGGTTCCTGGCCAAGGAGCACCTGCTGGTGTCCCGGCTCGCGGAGCTGTTCCGGGTGCCCGGCGACCAGGTCGGGGACCGGGTGGAGCAGACCGTCACGGCGTTGCGCGACGCGGAGAAGGAGCTGGAGAAGCTGCGGGGGCAGATGGTGCTCGGTGGGGCGGCTGCGCTCGCCGGGCAGGCGCGCGACCTGCGGGGCGTCGCGTACGTCGGCACCGAGGCGCCCGAGGGTGCGGCAACCAACGACGTGCGCACCCTGGCGCAGGAGATCCGCGGCAAGATCGACCCGGCCCGCCCAGCGGTGGTCGCGGTTGCGGCGCGTTCGGGCGGCAAGGCGTCGCTGATCGTGGCGCTCAACGCGGCGGCCAAGAACCGCGGAATGTCCGCGGCCGACCTCGTCAAGGGCGCGCTCTCCGGCCGGGGCGGCGGCAACGCCGACCTCGCCCAGGGCGGCGGCGTGCCCGCCGACCAGGTGCCGGCGTTGCTGGCGGCGGTGGAGCAGGCGGTCGGCGAGTCCGCCTGAGACGGAGGGTGGTTTCCACCATGAACCCCCTCCCGCGAGGTAGGCGGCTGGGCGTCGATGTAGGTAAGGTCCGTGTCGGGGTCGCGCTCAGTGACCCCGACGGGATCCTGGCCACCCCGTTGGCTACGGTTGCCCGTGACATGGGTGCGGCCGCCAATTCCGTTCCCGCCGATATCGCCGAGCTCGTCCGTCTTGTGGTCGAACACGAGGCGGTGCAGGTCGTGGTGGGTCTCCCCGTGCGCCTCGACGGGTCCGAGGGAGATGCCGCCATCGACATTCGTGCGTACGCTGAGCGGCTGGCACGTGCGGTCGGGCACGTTCCGGTTGTCCTGGCGGACGAGAGGATGTCGACCGTCGTCGCAACCCGTAGGCTGGCCGAACGTGGCGTCCGAGGGAAGCGTCAACGGGCGGTTGTCGACCAGGCGGCCGCAGTGGAGATCCTGCAGAGCTGGCTGGATGCGCAGCGGAGGCAGACGAGATGATCGACGAGCTTGACCTGGTGTTCGACGAACATGCCGAGCGCGGGCGGCCCCGGCACCGGCGGGGCTCCCGAGGCGGAAAGAAGGGCGGACGATCCACCGTCGCGTTCCTCATGGCGTTCGTCCTGCTGGCGACGCTCGGCGGTGGCGTCTACTTCGGCTTCAACAAGATCAAGGGATTCTTCACGGCGGCCGACTACTCCGGCCCCGGCACCGGTCAGGTGACCGTGCAGATCGTGGAGGACGCGTCGCTCACCGAGATGGGCAACACGCTGGTCAAAAGCGACGTCGTGAAGAGCACGAAGGCGTTCATCGGCGCGGCCGAGGACAACCCCAAGGGCAAGAACATCCAGTCCGGCACGTACCTCATGCGCCGGGAGATGTCGGCCAAGGCGGCGGTCGAGCTGATGCTCGACCCGAAGTCCCGGATCGTCAACGGCATCACGATTCCCGAGGGCAAGACCGCCCTGCAGGTGTACGCGCTGTTGGCCAAGACGACGAACATTCCGGTCAAGGACTTCCAGGACGCGGCGAAGGACCCCGAGGCGCTCGGCGTGCCCGACTTCTGGTTCAAACGTACGGACAAGCAGAAGGTCACGAAGTCGATCGAGGGCTTCCTCTTCCCCGACACGTACGAGTTCCCGCCCAGAAGCACGGCCGCCGACATCCTGGGGATCATGGTCAAGCGCTTCATGACGGTGACGGACAACATCGACTTCATCCAGACCGTGGAGCGGGATCGCAAGATCAGCCCGTACGAGGCGTTGACCGTGGCGTCGCTCGCCCAGGCCGAGGCCGGCAACGACGCCGACCTGGGCAAGATCGCCCGGGTGGCGTACAACCGCCTCTACAGCCACAACTTCCCGTGCGACTGCCTGCAGTTCGACGTCGGGATCAACTACTACTACCAGCTCACCGGCCGGCCGACGAAGTCGTCGAAACAGATGACCAACGCCGACCTGACTGACCCGAAGAACCCGTACCGCACGCACGGCAAGCCCGGCCTCACCCCCACCCCGATCAACAACCCGGGTGAGGCGGCGCTCAAGGGCGCGATGAGCCCGCCGCAGGGTCCCTGGCTGTACTTCGTGGCGATCGACAAGCAGGGCCACTCCGCGTTCGCGACGACGCTCGAGCAGCAGAACAAGAACATCGAGACGGCGAAGAAGAACGGCGTTCTGTGACCGCCCGGCACCGGGCCGCGGTCTGTGGCAAGCCGATCGGCCACTCGCTGTCGCCGGTGATCCACACGGCCGGATTCGCGGCTGCGGGACTGTTCGACTGGTCGTACGAGGTCATCGAATGCGCCGAGGCGGAGCTGGCCGATCTGGTCCGCGGCCTCGGCCCGGAGTGGGCCGGGCTGTCGCTGACGATGCCACTCAAGGAGGTCGCGCTGTCGATCGCCGCGTCGGCGTCGCCGATGGCGACCTCTATCGGTGCGGCCAACACGCTGGTACGCCGCCCGGACGGCGGCTGGCATGCGGACAACACCGACGTGGCCGGCATGGTCCGGGTCCTGACCGATCAGGGTCTCGGCTCCGCGCCGGCGATCACCGTTCTGGGCGGCGGCGGTACGGCACGGGCCGCGCTCGCCGCCGCCGCGCGGTTGGGCGCCGCCGAGGTGACCGTCGTGACACGCCGCCCGGAGTCCACGGCCGAGCTGGCACCGGCCGCCGCCGCGTTGGACGTGCGCCTGTCGGGGATCGGCTGGGCCGACGCGGGCGCCGCGTTCGACGCCGACGCGGTGATCTCCACGGTGCCCAAGGGCGCGGCCGACGAGCTCGCGGCGGCCGTCTCGTGGCGCCCCGGCGCGGTGCTCTTCGACGCGATCTACGAACCGTGGCCCACGCCGCTCGCCGCCGCTGCCGCCGCGCACGGCGTCCGTGTCGCGTCCGGGCTGGATCTGTTGCTGGCTCAGGCGCTGGGCCAGTTCGAGCAGTTCACCGGTGTCGTACCGGCGCCGGAGGCAGCGATGCGCGACGCGCTGGTCGCGGCCGCCAGCGTGCGCTGACGCCCCCTGCCGACCTTTCGGGCGGCCCGATGAGGCGGACATCCGCCGGCATGCTGCGCCGCGTCGCACGGCATTGATACGGTCGGCGCGGCCGCGACGATCGGCGCGGCGGGGTATGCCGAAAGGGGCCGGGATGGGCCTGTGGGACAAGCTCAAGGGCGAGCTGATCGACATCATCGAGTGGCTCGATGACAGTCGCGACACCATCGTGTGGCGGTTCCCCCGCTACGAGAACGAGATCAAGATGGGCGCCAAGCTCGTCGTCCGCGAGTCGCAGGCGGCGGTCTTCGTCAACGAGGGGCAGGTCGCCGACGTCTTCGGCCCCGGCACCCACACGCTGACCACGCAGAACATGCCGATCCTGTCCACGCTCAAGGGCTGGAAGTACGGCTTCGAGTCGCCGTGGAAGGCCGAGGTGTACTTCGTCAACACCCGGCAGTTCACGGACATGAAGTGGGGCACGCAGAACCCGGTGATCGTCCGCGACCCCGAGTTCGGTGCGGTCCGGCTGCGCGCGTTCGGCGCGTTCGCCATGCGTGTGGTCGATCCCGCCCGGCTGCTGCGCGAGCTGGTCGGCACGGATCCCCAGTTCCGTACCGAGGAGGTGCAGGAGTACCTTCGTCAGCTCGTCGTCGGGCATCTCGGCAACGCACTCGCCCGGGCCCAGGTGCCGCTGCTCGACCTGGCCGCCCAGCAGCTCACCATCGGCAACACGCTCGCCGCCGTGCTCAGCGACGAGCTGTCGGCCAACGGCATCGCCATCCCGAAATTCATCATCGAGAACATCTCAGTCCCGCCCGAGGTGGAGGCGGCGCTGGACAAGCGCACGTCCATCGGTGTGGTCGGCAACCTGGACCAGTACACGAAGTTCCAGGCCGCGAACGCCATGGAGGACGCCGCCAACAACACCGGTGGCGCGGGCGAGGCGTTCGGCTTCGGCCTCGGGATGGCCGCCGGACAGCGCGCGACGCAGGCGATGAACACCCCGGCGCCCGCGGCCGGGCCGCCGCCGCTTCCGGCCGCCGAGTGGTACGTCGGCGTGGGCGGCCAGCAGCAGGGTCCGTTCGACCTGAACGCGCTGGCGTCGCAGGTCGCCTCCGGTGGCCTCACCCGCGACACGCTGGTCTGGAAGAACGGCATGGCCGCGTGGACCGCCGCCGGCCAGGTGCCGGAGCTGAGCAGCGCGTTCGCCGCGGTCCCGCCGCCCCTCCCGCCGCAGGCGTGATGGGCATGAGCCAATCTCAGTACCCCTGTGCCACGTGCGGGGCCAACGTCGAGTTCGCCCCGGGTACGACCGTCCTGAAGTGCCCGTACTGCGGTGCCGAGACGCCGCTCGTGCCGACCGGGGCGCGGGTGCGCGAGCACGCGTACGCTGAGTTCGCCGGGCTGGCCCGCAAGCCGGTCGCCGCGCTCGCGCCGTACACGTTCACCTGCCGCGGTTGCGGCGCGGTAACCCAGAGCGACAAGATCTCGGACCGCTGCCAGTTCTGCGGCGCGCCGCTGGTGGCGGACGCGACGTCGGGCGAGATGGTGGCACCCGAGGCCGTGGTGCCGTTCGGGCTGGACCGGGCCGCCTTGCGGGAGGCGCTGCGCAAGTGGGCGTCGTCGCGCTGGTTCGCGCCGAACGGCCTCAAGAAGGTCACCGAGGCGGAGTCGTCGCACAGCACCTACCTGCCGCACTGGACCTACGACGCCAGCACGACGTCGCGGTACATCGGGCAGCGCGGTGAGCACTACTACGTGACCGAGACCTACACCGAGAACGGGGAGACCAAGACCCGCCAGGTGCAGCGGACCCGGTGGTACGCGGCCCGCGGCGTGGTCGCGCGTGACTTCGACGATGTGCTGGTCGCCGGCACGTCCCGGGTCTCGGTCAAGCACCTCGATAGGCTGGAGCCGTGGCCGCTGCCGGAAGCGCAGCCGTACCGGCCGGAGTTCCTCGCCGGGCATGAGACGCTGCGCTACGACGTCGAGCCGGACGCCGGGCTGGAGACGGCCAAGTCGCGGATGGCGCCGATCATCGAGGGTGACTGTCGCGACGACATCGGCGGCGACGAGCAGCAGGTGGACTCGGTCGACACCGACTATCGCGACGTCGCGTTCAAGCTGATGCTGTTGCCCGTGTGGATCGCCTGCTACCTGCACGCCGGAAAGACGTACAACATCCTGGTGAACGGGCGGACCGGCGAGGTAGCCGGCGAACGCCCGTATAGCGTCACCAAGATCGTGGCGGCGAGCATCGCGGCGGTGCTGGTCATAGTCGCGATCGTGATACTGCTCTCTCGAACCAACTAGCCCCCGCGCAGGCCAGCGCGGCGGCGTGCCAGACTTGCACGCGTGTTGCGCTGGCTGACCGCAGGTGAATCGCACGGCCCGGCGCTCGTCGCCCTCCTCGAAGGAGTGCCCGCCGGCATCCGGGTGACGAGCGACGACATCGGCCGCGATCTCGCCCGCCGGCGCCTCGGCTACGGCCGGGGCGCCCGGATGTCGTTCGAGCGGGACGAGATCGAGATCATCGGTGGTGTCCGGCACGGTGTCACGCTCGGCAGCCCCGTCGCGATCCGGATCGGCAACTCAGAGTGGCCGAAGTGGCAAACCGTCATGGCCGCCGACCCGGTCGACCCGCAGGAGCTCGCATCGCAGGCCCGCAACGCGCCGCTGACCCGACCTCGGCCCGGTCACGCGGATCTGGCCGGCATGCAGAAGTACGGGCACACCGACGCCCGCCCGATCCTCGAGCGCGCCAGCGCCCGGGAGACCGCGGCCCGGGTCGCGATCGGAGCGGTGGCCAAAGCGATGGTGAAGCAGGGCCTCGGCATCGAGATCGTCTCGCACGTGATCGAGCTCGGGTCGGTCGCCGCCAAGACCGGTCTGATTCCCTCGCCGGCCGACGCCGAACGCATCGACGCCGACCCGTTGCGCTGCCTCGACCCCGAGGCCAGCGCGCGCATGGTCGCGGAGGTGGACGCCGCCAAGAAGGACGCCGACACCCTCGGCGGCATCGTCGAGGTGCTGGCGTACGGCGTACCGCCGGGTCTCGGGTCTCATGTGCAGTGGGACCGCAAGTTGGACGCCCGGCTCGCCGCCGCGTTGATGTCCATCCAGTCGGTCAAGGGCGTGGAGATCGGCGACGGTTTCACCCAGGCCCGCTCCCGCGGCTCGGTCGCGCACGACGAGATCATCCCGACGCCCGACGGGGTCCGCCGGATCACCGACCGTGCCGGCGGCACCGAGGGCGGCATCACCAACGGTGAGCAGCTGCGCGTGCGTGCCGCGCTGAAGCCGATCTCGTCGCTCAACCGCGCCCTGCAGACCGTCGACGTCGCGACCGGCGAGCCGGCGACCGCGATCAACCAGCGCTCCGATGTGTGCGCGGTGCCGGCGGGGGCCGTCGTGGCCGAGGCGATGGTCGCGCTCGTGCTCGCCGAGGCGGCGACGGAGAAGTTCGGCGGCGACTCGGTGGCGGAGATCCGCCGCAACGTCGCCGGGTACGTCGACAGTCTGCCGCTGCGATGACGGAGGATCTGGGCTGATGGCACCCGTGGCTGTGATCGTCGGGCCGCCCGGCGCCGGCAAGACCACCGTCGGCCAGGCGGTCGCGGCGCGGCTCGGGGTGCCGTTCGCCGACACCGACGCGCTGATCGCGGCGACGGCCGGCAAGGACATACCCGAGATCTTCTTCGACGATGGCGAGCCGGCGTTCCGCGAGCTGGAGGTCGCCGCCATCGGATCCGCACTCGCGTCGTTCGACGGTGTGCTCGCGGTGGGCGGCGGCGCGATCCTCAACGACGACACTCGCACCGCGCTGGCCAACCACACCGTGGTGTTCCTGTCCGTGGAGCTGCCCGACGCGGTGCAGCGGGTCGGCTTGGGCGCGGGCCGCCCGCTGCTGAGTATCAACCCGCGTGCCACGCTCAAGTTCCTCATGGAGCAGCGCCGCCCGCTGTACGCGTCGGTCGCCACATACACGATCGCCACCGACGGGCGTACCCCCGAGGAGATCGCCGACGAGGTTGCGGCGCTGCTCAAGCCGGCCTGACAAACCCGCTCGGAGGGAGCTCCCGATGCCGCGCGCGGTCCGCTTTCACACGTACGGTGACCTCGACGTGCTCCGCGTGGACGAGGTGCCCCGCCCCGAACCCGCCGACAACCAGGTCCTGGTCCAGGTGGTCGCGGCCGGCATCAACCCGGGCGAGACCGCCATCCGGACCGGCGCGCTGCACGGGCGGTGGCCCGCCACGTTCGTCCGGTGAGGGCAGCGACTTCGCCGGCCGGGTCGTGACGGCCGGCTCCTCGGTCACCGGCTTCCGGCTCGGCGACGAGGTGATCGGCTGGTCCGACTGGCGCTCGTCACACGCCGACTTCGTGGTCGTGAACGGCGATCACCTCGCGCCGACGCCGCTCGCTCTGGACTGGATTCGCGCCGGCGGCCTGTTCATCGTCGGCGTCACCGCGTACGCGGCGGTTCGCGCGGCTGCGCCAAAGCCCGGCGAGACCGTGGCGGTCAGCGCCGCGGCCGGCGGCGTCGGTTCGCTGACCGTGCAGCTGGCCCGCGAGGCGGGCGCCCGGGTCATCGGCATCGCCGGCGAGCGCAACGCCGGTTGGTTGCGTTCGGTCGGCATCACCCCGGTGACGTACGGCGACGGGCTGGCCGACCGGGTGCGTGCGGCCGCGCCGGACGGCGTCGACGCGTTCATCGACACGTACGGGCAGGGCTACGTCGACCTGGCGGTCGAGCTCGGCGTCGCGCCAGACCGCATCGACACGATCATCGACTACCCGGCCGCGGCGCGGTGCGGCGCCAAGACCGAGGGCAGCTCCACGGCCAGTTCGGCCGTTGTGCTGGCACGCATGGCCGAGCTGCTGGCATGGGGCACGATCGTGATGCCGGTCGCTGCCGTGTACCCGCTCGCGGGGGTCCGCGAGGCGTACGCGGAGCTGGCCAGGCGGCACACCCGCGGCAAGATCGTGCTGTCCATGGAGC
>JBKOWB010000026.1:0-13457 GCA_046724195.1 Actinomycetota bacterium | reverse complement strand
GCAGGCGGATGGTGGCACCGGTCACGGGCAGGTCCGGTACCAGCGCGGCTGGGTCCAGCACCATCAGCGGCGCGAGGAGCACCTGCAGGCCCGCGGACCGGGCGACGGCGAGCAGGTCGGGGGTGTTCTCGTGGACCCACTCGAACGCCTCGGGGAGGCCGAGCTCTCGTTGTCGCTGGCGCACGGCAGTAATATCGGCGGCAGAAGGTGTGTCGGAGCCCGGCCTCGGGCGGGCGTAGTAGGGCCAGCCGGGTCCCCTCCGGACGAACAGCACCAATCCCCCGAATTCCTCCGCGTCGGCGTCGGAGCGGGGCACAGAATCGTAAAACCGTTCCAGCCGGACGAAGACGTCCGGATCCCGTTGCGCCACCGCGCGAGACTACCCAATCGTCGGGCCCTCAGGATGACCACCGGCCTGAGCGAAGTGTGACCCATCCGCACCTGGTGGAGATCGGTAGCCCTTACCGTAGTATCGAGAGACTGTGCAGGGCCGACGTCGTCCCGACCTTGAATGAATTGAGTGACGACAGGAGGCCCGGTGGCTGTTCCGCACCCTCAGCGGCTGAATTGGCCCGCGGCGGAGAACCGAACGCAAAACCGGGGACTCTACGACCCGGCGCAGGAGCATGACGCCTGCGGCGTGGCCTTCGTGGCCGACGTGTACGGCCGCCGCTCCCATGACGTGGTCGCCAAGGGCCTGTCGGCGCTGATCCGCCTGGACCACCGCGGCGCACGCGGCGCCGAGCACAACACCGGCGACGGCGCCGGGATCATGATCCAGGTTCCCGACGCCTTCCTGCGGTCGGTCGTCGATTTCGATCTTCCACCCGCCGGCCAGTACGCGACAGGCCTGGTCTTCCTGCCGAACGACGGGAAGAGCGCAGCCCGCGCGATCAAGGTCTTCGAGAAGTACGCCCTGGTCGAGGGCGGCGAGGTGCTGGGGTGGCGGGACGTACCGGTGCAGCCCACTGGTCTCGGTGCGACCGCTGACGCCGCACGCCCCAAGATCAAGCAGGTCTTCCTGGGCGCGCACCGGCTCACCGACACCACGGCCGGCCGTGCCGGGGAGCCGCTCGGCGGCCTCGACCTGGACCGGGTCGCGTTCTGCATCCGCAAGCAGGCCGAACGCGAGACGTCGCAGCGCCGGGTGGCCGCCTACTTCCCGTCGCTCTCGTCGCGAACGATCACGTACAAGGGCATGCTGACGCCCGAGCAGCTGCCGGCGTTCTTCCCGGACCTGACCGACGAGCGCGTGCGGAGCGCGATCGCGCTGGTGCACTCGCGGTTCTCCACGAACACCTTTCCGTCGTGGCCGCTCGCGCACCCGTACCGGTTCATCGCGCACAACGGCGAGATCAACACGATCCGCGGCAACAAGAACTGGATGCAGGCCCGCGAGGCGCTGCTCAAGTCGACGGTCCTGCCCGGCAACATCAAGCGGCTGTTCCCGATCTGTACGCCGGAGGCGTCCGACTCGGCCAGCTTCGACGAGGTCCTCGAGCTGCTGCATCTGGCCGGACGCAGCCTCCCGCACTCCGTGCTGATGATGATCCCGGAGGCCTGGGAGAACGATCTCGACATGGACCGGGCGCGGCGCGCGTTCTACCGCTTCCACGCCAGCCTGATGGAGCCGTGGGACGGCCCGGCCAGCGTGGCGTTCACCGATGGCACGATCATCGGCGCGGTCCTGGACCGCAACGGCTTGCGGCCCGGCCGCTGGTGGCACACCAGCGACGGCCTGGTCGTGCTGGGCAGCGAGGCGGGCGTGCTCGACCTCGACCCGGCCACCGTGATCGCGAAGGGCCGCCTGCAGCCGGGCCGGATGTTCATGGTGGACACCGCGGCCGGCCGCATCGTGCACGACGACGAGATCAAGGCTGAGCTCGCGGCCGCGCAGCCGTACGAGGACTGGCTGCACGCCGGCCTGATCAACCTGGCCGACCTGCCGCCGCGCGAACACGTCATCTACACCCACGACTCGGTGATGCGCCGCCAGCAGGTGTTCGGCTACACCGAGGAGGAGCTGAAGATCCTCGTCGCGCCTATGGCCCGGCTGGGCGCCGAGCCGCTCGGCTCCATGGGTACGGACACGCCGATCTCGCCGCTGTCGACCCGGCCGCGCCTGCTGTTCGACTACTTCCACCAACTGTTCGCTCAGGTCACCAACCCGCCGCTGGACGCCATCCGCGAGGAGCTGGTGACCAGCCTGTCCTCGACCATCGGGCCGGAGCACAACCTGCTGGAGCCGGGGCCGGCGAGCTGCCGGCAGATCGTGCTGCCGTACCCGATCATCGACAACGACGAGCTGGCCAAGCTGCTCTCCGTCGACGAGGACGGCGACCTACCCGGGTTCAAGGCCGTGCGGGTGTCCGGCCTGTACCGGCTGCGGGACGGCGCGGCCGGCATGAAGGCCCGGCTCACCCAGATCTGCCGGCACGTGTCGGAGGCTATCGAGGACGGCGTACGCATCCTCGTGCTCTCCGACCGCGACTCCAACGCCGACCTCGCGCCGATCCCGTCGCTGCTGCTCACCGCCGCGGTGCACCAGCACCTGGTACGTGAGCAGACCCGCACCCAGGTCGCGCTGGTGGTGGAGAGCGGCGACTGCCGCGAGGTGCACCACGCGGCCGTCCTGATCGGATACGGCGCCGCCGCGGTGAACCCATACCTGGCGTTCGAGACCGTCGACGACCTGATCGCCACCGGCCCGCTCGCCGGCATGGAGCCCGCGACGGCGGTCCGCAACTACGTCAAGGCGCTCGGCAAGGGCGTCCTGAAGATCATGTCCAAGATGGGCATCTCGACCGTGTCGTCGTACTGCGGCGCGCAGGTGTTCGAGGCCGTCGGCCTCGACAGCAAGCTGCTGCAGCGCTACTTCGCCGGCACCAACGGCCGGATCGGCGGCGCCGGACTGGCGGAGATCCACGCCGAGGTCGCCGCGCGGCACGCGAAGGCGTACCCGAGCAACCCGGCCGAACGCACCCATCGCCGCCTCGAGGTCGGCGGCGAGTACCAGTGGCGTCGCGAGGGCGAGCTGCACCTGTTCAACCCGGAGACCGTCTTCCTGCTGCAGCACGCTACCCGCAGCCGTCAGTACGACGTTTTCCGCAAATATACGGAAACGACAGACAAGTTGGCGGCTGAGGCCGGCTCGCTGCGCGGGCTGTTCCGGTTCACGTCGTCGCGTCCCGCTGTAGACCTGAGCGAGGTCGAGCCGGCGAGCGAGATCGTCAAGCGATTCGCCACCGGCGCGATGAGCTACGGCTCGATCTCGGCGGAGTCGCACGAGACGCTGGCCATCGCGATGAACCGCCTCGGCGGCAAGTCGAACACCGGCGAGGGCGGCGAGGACGTCGAGCGTCTGTACGACCCGCAGCGGCGCTCCGCGGTCAAGCAGGTCGCCTCCGGCCGCTTCGGCGTGACCACCGAATATCTGGTCAACGCGGACGACCTGCAGATCAAGATGGCCCAGGGCGCGAAGCCCGGCGAGGGTGGCCAACTGCCCGGCAACAAGGTGTGGCCGTGGATCGCCAAGACCCGGCACGCCACCCCGGGCGTCGGGCTGATCTCCCCGCCGCCGCACCACGACATCTACTCCATCGAGGACCTCGCCCAGCTCGTACACGATCTCAAGATGGTCAACCCGGCGGCCCGGATCCACGTGAAGCTGGTCAGCGAGATCGGGGTCGGCACGGTCGCGGCCGGCGTGGCCAAGCTCAAGGCCGACGTGATCCTGATCTCGGGCCACGACGGCGGGACCGGCGCCTCGCCGCTGAACTCGCTGAAGCACGCCGGCTCGCCGTGGGAGCTGGGCCTGGCCGAGGCGCAGCAGACACTGCTCCTCAACAAGCTCCGCGACCGGGTCACGGTCCAGGTCGACGGCCAGCTCAAGACCGGCCGTGACGTGGTCGTCGCGGCGCTGCTGGGCGCCGAGGAGTTCGGCTTCGCGACCGCGCCGCTGATCGTGTCCGGCTGCATCATGATGCGGGTATGCCACCTGGACACCTGTCCAGTGGGCATCGCCACCCAGAACCCGGTGCTGCGCGAGCGCTTCACCGGCAAGCCCGAGTTCGTGGAGAACTTCTTCCTGTTCCTTGCGGAGGAGGTCCGCGGCTACCTCGCCGAGCTGGGCTTCCGCAGCCTCGACGAGGCGATCGGGCACGCCGAGGTCCTCGACGTCGAGCCGGCCGTCCAGCACTGGAAGGCCAAGGGCCTCAACCTCGCGCCGATCCTGTTCACGCCGGAGCTGCCGCAGGGCGCCGCCCGCCGCCGCGTGGTCGCGCAGGACCACGGCCTCGACAGGGCGCTCGACAACGAGCTCCTGGCTCTCGCCGCGCCCGCGCTCGCCGACGGCGAGCCGGTCCGCGCGGCACTGCCGGTCCGCAACGAGCAGCGCAGCGTCGGTGCGATGCTGGGCGGTGAGGTCGCCCGGCGCTACGGCGGCAACGGGCTGCCCGACGACACCATCGCGTTCACCCTGCGCGGCACCGGCGGGCAGTCGTTCGGCGCGTTCCTGCCACGGGGGGTCACGCTGCGGCTGATCGGCGACACCAACGACTACGTCGGCAAGGGCCTGTCCGGCGGCCGGGTGATCGTGCGCCCGAACGAGGACGCGCCGTTCGTCGCCGAGGACAACAACATCGCCGGCAACACCATCCTGTACGGCGCCACGGCTGGCGAACTGTTCCTGCGCGGCCGCGCCGGCGAACGCTTCGCGGTGCGCAACTCGGGTGCCACCGCGGTGGTCGAGGGCGTCGGCGACCACGGCTGCGAGTACATGACCGGCGGCACCGTGGTGGTGCTCGGCAGCACGGGACGCAACTTCGCAGCCGGGATGAGCGGCGGCACCGCGTTCGTGCTCGGCCTCGATGCCGGGAAGGTCAACCCGGAGCTGGTGGATCTGGCCCCCCTCACCGACGAGGAGCAGGAGACCCTGCACGATCTGCTGGACAAGCACTACGCGGAGACCGACTCCGCGGTCGCGGAGCGGCTGCTCAAGGACTGGCCGGCCGCGGTGGCCGAGTTCACCGCGGTGGTCCCGCGCGACTACAAGCGGGTGATGGAACTGATCAGGACCGCCGAGGCCGCCGGTCGCAACGTCGACGAGGCGGTCATGGGAGTCCAGCGTGCCTGACCCGAACGGTTTCCTGCGCTACGAACGGCAGCTGCCCAAGCGCCGCCCGGTGCCGGTGCGCATCCGCGACTGGCGGGAGGTGTACCCGCCCGCCGGCGAGGAGCTGATCCGCGACCAGGCGACGCGCTGCATGGACTGCGGCATCCCGTTCTGCCACGAGGGCTGCCCGCTGGGCAACCGCATCCCGGACTGGAACGACCTGGTCCGCACCGGCGCCTGGGCGGCCGCCGCGGAGAGCCTGCACGCCACCAACAACTTCCCGGAGTTCACCGGCCGGCTCTGTCCGGCGCCGTGCGAGGCGGCCTGCGTACTGGGCATCTCCGACGACCCGGTCACCATCAAGCAGGTCGAGGTGGAGATCGCCAACCACGCGTTCGACCTCGGGTACGTACGGCCGCAGCCGGCGGCCACGCTGTCCGGCCGGCGGGTCGCGGTGGTCGGCTCCGGACCGGCCGGGCTGGCCGCCGCGCAGCAGCTGGCCCGCGCCGGCCACGCCGTGACCGTCTACGAACGCGACGACAAGATCGGCGGCCTGCTCCGCTACGGCATCCCCGACTTCAAGATCGAGAAGCACCACATCGACGCCCGCCTCACGCAGATGCGGGCCGAGGGCGTGGACTTCCAGACCGGCGTCGACGTCGGCGTCGACGTGACCGCCGACGACCTGCGCGAACGCTTCGACGCGGTGCTGCTCACCTGCGGCGCGCTCAACGGCCGCGACACCCCGACGACCCCTGGCCGGTCGCTGAACGGCGTGCACCTGGCCATGGAACACCTGGTGCCGGCAAACCGGGTGGTCGCCGGGCTGCAGGACAGCACGCCGATCGACGCGGCCGGCAAGCACGTCGTCATCATCGGCGGCGGCGACACGGGCGCCGACTGCCTCGGCGTCGCCCACCGCCAAGGCGCCGCCGGCATCGTCCAGCTCGACCAGTACCCGCTGCCGCCCGAGACCCGCGCCGAAGAACTGCACCCCTGGCCCACCTGGCCGTTCGTCCTGCGCAACTACCCGGCGCACGAAGAGGGCGGCGACCGGGTCTTCGGCGTCGCCGTACAGGAATTCGTCGACGACGGTGCCGGCAACGTGGCCGCCGTGCGCATCGCCGACGTCGTGGTCGAGCGCATCGACGGGGTGCGCACGGTGACCATCACCGAGGGCTCCGAGCGCGACATCCGCGCCGATCTGGTCCTTCTCGCGATCGGCTTCGACGGTACGGAGGATCAGCCGCTGTTACGGCAGTTCGGCGTGACCCGCAACGCCCGCGGCGCCGTGGACGCCCGCGACGACTGGCAGACCGCCGTCGAGGGAGTGTTCGTGGCGGGCGACATGCACCGGGGTGCGTCACTGATCGTCTGGGCCATCGCCGAGGGACGCGCGGCCGCCGCCGCGATCCACACCTACCTCGGCACGTACGGCGACCTCCCGGCCCCCGTGCAACCGTCGTCGCATCCGCTCGCCGCCACGCGCTGAGCCCGCGTCCGCGGCCGAGGCCGGCGCCTCGAAGCTGCGGTGGGGGCGCCGGATCCGCGTACCTGTCAAGCCGGGCTGGCTGGCCTCGCTTCGCTCGGCGGCTCGCGCCTGATAACCGATGAGATGCCGCAGTCGCTGCGGTCGCTGCGCTCCCTTCGCTCGGTGCGACATCTCACCGGCGGCGCAAGCCGAACACGGCGACGCCGCGCCGACCGATAGGCTGGGCCACGCGGCCGCCGACGCCCGCCATTCGATCTTCATCCCCAGGACGTGGGTCGGCCGCCGGACCGACCCAGAAGAGAGACTAGCCTGATGGCCGTGACACGCCGCGTAAAGATCGTCTGCACCATGGGCCCCGCCACCGCATCCCCCGAGCGCATCCGCGGACTCGTCGAGGCCGGCATGGACGTGGCCCGGCTGAACTTCAGCCACGGCAGCCACGAGGACCACCAGAAGATGTACGAGCTCGTGCGCGAGGCCGCCAACGAGTGCGGCCGCGCCGTCGCCGTCCTCGCCGACCTGCAGGGCCCCAAGATCCGTCTCGGGCGCTTCGCCGACGGCCCGTACGAGTGGCGCACCGGCGACATCGTGACCATCACCAGCGACGACATCGTCGGCACCGCGGACCGCGTCTCCTGCACTTACCGGAAGCTGCCGCAGGAGGTCAGGGTCGGCGACCGGCTACTCATCGACGACGGCAGGGTCGCGATCGAGGTCCTCGGCGTCGAGGGAAACGACATCCGCAGCCTGGTCGTCGAGGGGGGCCCCGTCTCGAACAACAAGGGGGTCTCGCTGCCCAACGTCGCGGTCAGCGTGCCCGCCATGAGCGAGAAGGACGAGGAGGACCTGCGCTTCGCGCTCGGCCTCGGCGTCGACCTCGTCGCGCTGTCGTTCGTGCGCTCGCCCGACGACATCAAGCTCGTGCACCAGATCATGGCGGAGGAGGGCCGGACCGTGCCGGTCATCGCCAAGGTGGAGAAGCCCGAGGCGGTCAACCACCTCGAGGCCATCGTGCTGGCGTTCGACGGCGTCATGGTGGCCCGCGGCGACCTCGGCGTCGAACTCCCGCTCGACCAGGTGCCGCTGGTGCAGAAACTTGCCGTGCAGCTCTGCCGGGAGAACGCCAAGCCGGTGATCGTGGCGACCCAGATGCTCGACTCGATGATCGACAACTCCCGCCCGACCCGCGCCGAGGCCTCCGACGTCGCCAACGCCGTTCTCGACGGCACCGACGCGGTGATGCTGTCCGGCGAGACCAGCGTTGGCAAGTACCCGGTCCTCACGGTCAGCACCATGGCCCGCATCATCAGAACCACCGAGGCCGGCTCCTTCGGCGTGCCCCGCCTGCAGCACGACCCGCGTACCCACGGCGGCGCGCTCACCGTCGCGGCGTCGCAGATCGCCCGCAACATCGGCGCCAAGGCGCTGGTCGCGTTCTCCCAGACCGGCGACACCGTACGCCGGTTGTCCCGGCTGCACTGCGACCTGCCACTGCTCGCGTTCACGCCGGTCCCCGAGGTCCGCGACCAGCTCGCCCTCTCCTGGGGTGTGGAAACGTTCCTCACCGACTTCGTACAGCACACCGACGACATGTTCCGCCAGGTCGACGGCAAGATGCTCGGGCTCGGCCTGGCCAAGCCCGGCGACTACGTCGTCGTGGTGGCCGGCAGCCCGCCCAACGCGCCGGGCTCCACCAACACGCTGCGCGTCCACCAGCTCGGCACACTGGTCGACCCGGCCACGGTGGCCGAGGCACCATGACCCAGCCGCCGCTGTCCGGACAGGCCGCGGTCGATCAGCTCCTCGAGGTCCTCGACCTCAAGCAGATCGACCCGGCCACGTTCCGCGGTGAGAGCCCGCAGGTCGGCGCGCAACGTGTCTTCGGCGGCCAGGTCGCCGGCCAGGCGCTGGTCGCCGCCGGACGCACCATTGATCCGGACCGGTTCGTGCACTCCCTGCACGGCTACTTCGTCCGGCCCGGCGACCCGAGCGTGCCGATCGAATTCCGGGTGGAGAACATCCGGGACGGCAGGTCCTTTTCGGTACGCCGTTCCACCGCCCAGCAACACGGCAAGACCATCTTCTTCATGTCGGCGTCGTTCCAGGTCGTCGAGCAGGGCCTGGACCACCATTCGCCGGCACCTACCGGCGTACCCGGGCCCGACGAGGTCCCCACCATGCTCGACTGGGTCGCGCACTATCCCGAGCGGGCCGGCGTCTTCGCCGCCGCGCCACAGGCCGTCGACGTCCGCTACATCGGCGTGCCCGGCTGGGTACCGCCCGGGGACCGCGATCCCAGCGATCAGCAACGCGTCTGGATGCGTATCGCGGGCAAGCTACCCGACGACCCGCTGATCCACGCCTGCGCGCTCACCTACGCCAGCGACCTCTCCCTGCTCGACACCGTGCTGTCCGTGCACGGGGAGGTCTGGGGACCCGGCGGCGTCATCGGGGCCAGTCTGGACCACGCGCTGTGGCTGCACCGGCCGTTCCGCGCCGACGAGTGGTTCCTGTACGACTGCACGAGCCCGTCCGCCAGCGGCGGCCGCGGCCTCGCCAGTGGTCGCATGTTCACCCAGGACGGGCGGCACATCGCCAGCGCCGTTCAGGAGGGACTGCTGCGGCGGGTCGGTGCGCGGCGGCGGTGAACCCGGCCGAGGGCCGGCCAGCCCCACACACGACACCTCCCGCTGGCGCAGGTACCGCCATGACAACACTCGAGAGCGTCCCGAACCGGTCCTTTCCAGGAAAAACCAACCTTGCCCGGGTCCATCCCGCCGGCCGCCGCGACCGGGGGTGTAGCGTCCTCGCCCGGTCGGACGAATCGTGGCGGCGAGATCGGGAGTCGACGGGATCAGCGTGGTGAGTGATGACGACCTCGCCGAGGCGTTGAAGGCAGCGATCGCCGGTGACGAGGCGGGATTCGCCGTCCTGTGGCGGTCACTGCAGCCCGCCGTCCTGCGCTACCTGCGGGTGGTCGTCGGCGGCGCGGCCGAAGACGTAGCGTCCGAGACCTGGCTGCAGGCCGCCCGCGACCTGCACCGCTTCGAGGGCGGGCCGCCCGCGTTCCGCGGATGGCTGTTCCGCATCGCCCGGCACCGCGCGATCGATGAGCGGCGGCGGTCGGCCCGGCGGCCGGAGGAGCCCTCCGCATCGTTCGACGGCGACGCCGCCCGCACCCCGGCCCGAGACGCTGCCTCCGAGGTGGTGGAGGGCTCCGACACGGCATGGGCGCTCCAGCTCATCGCTGCCCTGCCACCCGATCAGGCCGAAGCCGTGATGCTGCGCGTGGTGGCCGGCCTCGACGTCGCGGCGACTGCCAAAGTGCTCGGCAAGCGGCCCGGCACGGTCCGGGTGGCGACCATGCGCGGGCTGCGCCGGCTGGCCGCGAACCCCCAGGTCCAGGCGCGCGCGGACCGGGCGCGGTGGCTGGGGGACGTCGGCGGCAACCCGGTCGGCCGCGCCGGACCGGAAAGGGTGTAACGCGATGGGGCTGTGGGGCGCTCTTCAGGGTGCGATGCGTACGCGGAGAACTCGACGGATCGGCCTGGCCGAGGCAGACCGGCTGGTTGCCGGAAAACCATTCAGCCCTGACCCGTGGGGACTGAGTGTGCTGCTCGACGCTGCAAAGGCTCCCCCCAGCGTCGACGAGCTAGCCGGTGAGAGGGCTGCCGTGGCCGGGTTTCTGGCGGCGCATCGCAAAGCGGCGGCGACGGCGCCGTCGAAGAGGAGGAACCGTGCACGGCTACAGCTGTCTGCCAGGGCGGTCGCTCTCAAGGTGGCGGCCGCGGTGACTGTTCTGGCAATGGGCGGCACTGCGGTGGCGGCGCAGACCGGCAAGCTGCCGGCCGGCGCTCAGCAGCGCGCGCACGACATGCTCTCCTCGCTGGGCGTACCGGCGCCGGACGACGGTCCGCGACCCGCCCCCACCGGCCCGGTACGCCCGAGCAAATCCGCCCGACCCTCCGCCACTCCGACTCCCCCCACCAGCGCCGCCACCACCGACCCCGTAGCGCTCACCCTCTGCCAGCAGTGGGACGCCGAGCGCCGGAAGCCGCATGGCAAGGCAATGACGGCTGAGGCGAAGCACGCCCTCGCCAAGGCCGCGGGCGGCCAATCCAAGGTCGCCGACTTCTGCATCACCCTGCTCGACAACCCGCCCGCAACGCCCTCCGGGCCGGCCACCGCCACCCCCAGCCAGCCGGGCAACGGCAAGGGCAAAGACAAAGGCGCCACCCGTCCCACCCCCGCCCCGCCGGATCCGCACGGGAAATGACCTTGCAGGCAGGCACCCGCGACCTGGATCCCGTCTTCGTGGATCACACCGGTCGCCGCCGCCGGCTCGTCGCGGCGGCGGCGACCGCCGGCGCGCTGATCCTCACGCTGGCGGTGCTGGCGTTGCTGGCCGGCTTCACCGGTGCCGGTCCAGTTCCCGTGCCTGGCTTTCCCGCAGCCCGTACCGGGCACGCCAAGCCGACCCGGCCGACAGCCCAGCGGACCGACCCGACACCGGCCGCCACGCCCGCTACCCTGGCCGCCGCACCCGCCGGCACGAGCCGGCCGGCGACCGCGCCACCGTCGTCCGGCGCGCCATCGGTCACCAGCGCCCCGACGATCAGCCCCACTCCGACGCCGAAGGGCAACGGCCGGTCGCCCAGCCACCGGCCGCACCCCACCAAGAAGAACTGACCGATGGGCAAACGATTGCGGCCGACCCAGCCGCGGGCGCACTGGGCACTGCTCACCCTGTTCACGCTCCTGCTCCTGGCCGAGCTGTGTCTCAACGGCTACGTCACGCACGCCGGGGCCGAAGGCAGCGGACCGCACGAGAAGCCGGACGGCGCCGGCACCGTTCCGGCCGCGGTCACCGAGGGCGCGCCCGTCCAGCACATCGGCGCGGACGGCTCGGTGAGCAGCCGCGGAATGCCCATAAAGACGATCGCTCTGACGTTCGACGACGGACCCGACCCGACCTGGACCCCGCGGATCCTCGCCGTCCTCGCCCGCTACCACGCGCACGCCACGTTCTTCCAGATCGGTTCCAAGGTCAACCAGTACCCGCAGATCTCCCGGCAGGTCCTCGCCGCCGGCCACGAGATCGGGTCGCACACCTTCACACACATCGAGGCCGCCGGCGCGCCCCCATGGCGGCTGAACGCCGAACTGACACTGACCGGCAACGCCATCGCGGCCGCGACCGGCCGCCGCCCGGGACTGATGCGCCCGCCGTACTCCTCGCAACCGGACGCGGTCACCGGCCCGGACTTCGCCGCCCTACGCCGGGTCGGCGCTGCCGGGTACCTCATCGTGCTGGCCGACCATGACACCAACGACTGGCGGCGGCCGGGCGTGAAAGCCATCGTCTCCGCCGCGCAACCCCAGCGCGGGGCCGGCGCCGTCGTGATGATGCACGACTCCGGCGGCGACCGGGCACAGACCGTGGCCGCACTGGAATCCCTGCTTCCCCGGATGCAGGCCCAGGGATACCGGTTCGTGACCATCTCCGAAGGCCTCGGGTTACCCGATACGCCGCGCGCGACCATCGGCCAACAGTGGCGCGGCCAGGCACTGCGACTAGCCCAACTGACCGGAGCCTGGCTCGCCCACGCCATGACCGTACTCATGCTGATCGCGGCGGTGCTGGCCGGGTTGCGCCTGATCGTCCAGCTGTGGTGTGCCCAGGTCCACCGGCGCCGGATCCGCCGATCGCGCCGGCGGCCACTCGAGTACCTCGGCCGGGTGTCGGTCATCGTCCCCGCCTACAACGAGGCCGCCAACATCGCCGGCACGGTCCGGTCGCTGGCCCGCAACGACTACCCGTGGGTCGAGGTGATCGTCGTCGACGACGGATCCAGCGACGGCACCGCCGACATCGTCGAGCGGCTCCGGCTCCCCACGGTCACCGTTATCCGCCAGCCGAACGCCGGCAAGCCGGCCGCCCTCAACACCGGCATCCGGCACGCCGTCGGCGACCTGCTGGTCCTCGTCGACGGCGACACCGTCTTCGAACCGGACGCCGTCGGCCGGCTCGTCCAGCCCTTCCGTGACCCCACCGTCGGCGCGGTCTCCGGCAACACCAAGGTCGCCAACCGCAAGGGGCTGCTCGGCCGCTGGCAACACCTCGAGTACGTGATGGGATTCAACCTGGACCGGCGGATGTTCGACCTCGCCCGCTGCATGCCCACCGTGCCCGGCGCGATCGGCGCGTTCCGCCGGTCCGCCGTCCACCGCGTCGGCGGAGTGTCCGCACAGACCCTGGCCGAGGACACCGACTTCACGATGGCCGTGATCCGCGCCGGCTGGCGGGTGGTGTACGAGCCCGCCGCCATCGCCTGGACCGAGGCACCCGCCACCCTGCGGCAGCTGTGGCGGCAGCGCTACCGGTGGTGCTACGGCACCATGCAGGCGATGTGGAAGCACCGAAGGACGCTGATCCAGCCCGGCGCGGCCGGCCGGCTCGGGCGTCGGGGCCTCACCTATCTGCTCTTCTTCCAGATACTCCTGCCGCTCTGCGCTTCCATGATCGACATCTACGCGCTGTACGGCCTGGTCTTCCTGCCCTTCGCCAAGGTCGCCGCAGTCTGGGCCGGATTCACCGCGGTGCAAGTCGCCACCGCCGCGTACGCCCTGCGACTCGACGGCGAACGTTACGGGCCGCTGTGGAGCCTGCCCCTCCAGCAGATCGTGTACCGGCAACTCATGTACCTGGTCGTCGTCCAGTCCACCGTGATGGCGCTGCTCGGCAGCCGGCTGCGCTGGCACCGGATGGCCCGCACCGGCGCGGCCAGCGCTCACGCCGGGACGGCCCAGGCGTCCGCCCGGGGTGAACCAGCCGCCGGGCCGGCACGACGG
>JBKOWB010000164.1:0-5863 GCA_046724195.1 Actinomycetota bacterium | reverse complement strand
CGGCCGGGTGGCCGACATCGGCCGGGTGGCCGACAGTGGCCGGACCGGCGACACGGCCGGCGACGTCGGCCGGGCCGGATCGACCGCGGGTCCGGCCGGACTGCCCGGCGCGGCAGCCGCGCCGCGGTCCGCGTCGGGCCGCCAGGACGGCCCATCCGGATGCCAGGACGGCTTGTCAGCGACCGTCTGGTCCGGGTCGGGCGTCCACGGCTCCGGAACCGCGTGCGGCCACGGATCGACGGGCGGCGGTGGGTCGGAGCCGGGACGCCGGGTACGCACGGTCTCCTGATCGGCTGAGGGCCCGACGGAACCGGACGGCCCGGCGGATAGGGACGGCCCGGGACCGACGACCGCGCTGGCCGTGCCGTTCAGCCCGGCCGCCGCGGACGGCCCGGCCGAGGCACCGGCCGGGGCCGGACTGGTCAAGGACGAGGCCGGCGCGCGTACTGCTGCTGGCTCGCCGGGGCGAACGGCGGCCACCGTTTGCGCATCCCCGCGGCGGGGGGACACCACCGTCTCGGAGTCGCGGCGGCGGGCGGCCGCCAACCGCAACTCCGCGGTCGGGCCCGGCGCGGCCGGGCCGGTCGCCAGCAAGGCGGCATCCGCGAGGATGCTGCCCTCCGCGACCACCAGCTCGGGCTGCTCGATGACCACCGGCGCCTCGCCCAGCTCGCGGTGCAGCAACGTCGCGACCAGCGGGATCCGGCTGGCGCCCCCGACCAGGAAGACCCCGGCCAGCCGGCCTTCCGGTAGGTCCGCCCAGCGCAGCAGGCGCCGGGTCACCTGCACGGTCTGCTCGAGCACCGGCCGGGCCAGCGTTTCCAGTTCGTCGCGGGTGAGATGCAGTTCAAGGTCGAGCAGCGGCACCACGAGGTCGGCGGACTGGGCACGGGAGAGCCGCTCCTTCACGACCCGCACGTCATCCCAGAGCTGGCGCTGGGCCCGGCGCTGCTCCACCGTCGTGGGCTCGGTCAGGCGTCGCCACGCCGCGGCATCGTCCGACAGCAGGGTGCCCAGGTGCGCGACGATCGCGGCGTCGACGTCCAGGCCGCCGACGTCGTCGCGGCCATCCACCGCCATGACCTCGAAGCCCTCGGCAGTCCGGGCGACCACACTAGCGTCGAACGTGCCCGCGCCGAAGTCGTGCACGACCACGACCGAGCCGATCGGTACGTCCCGTCCGAGCACTTCGGCGAAGTAGGTGGCGGCGGCGACCGGCTCGGCGACCAACCGTGCACCGGCCAGGCCGGCCCGCTCAGCAGCGTCGGCGAGCAGGCCGCGGCGGGTGGCACCCCAGGTCGCCGGGCAGGTCAGCGTCACGTCCGTGGGCACCGGGCCGACCGTGCGGCGCCATTCCTCGGCGACGCGCTCAAGCACGGCGGCAATCAACTCCACGACCGGTATCTCGCGGTCGGCCAGCAGGACCAGGCCGTCGTCGACGCGGCGCTTCGGGTTGGGTTCGAAGCGGGCCGGGTCGAGGCGGGCGCTGTGTACGGCGTCGCGTCCGGCGATGAGCTGGCCGTCCGGCTCCGCGTACACGGCCGAGGGCAGCAGCGGTGAACCGTCGATCAGGATCGGCCGGGCGCGACCGTCGGGCCAGCGGGCCACCGCGACGGTGTTTGAGGTGCCGAAGTCGACGCCGAGGGCGTGGCGCATGGGATGAGTCTAGGCGCTGGCCGCCGCTACATGATCTGCCAGCGCTGGACGCCGTCGTCACCCAGCACGCAGAGCACCGGCGTGCCGTCAACGGTCGTCCCGGCGGCGCCGACCGGGTCGCAGGGGTCTCCGACCACGACACCCTGTTGGATATCGGAGGCCGTCGGAGTCGGGGTCGGCGCCAGGTTCGAATCGCTGCTGGGCGACGCCAGCACGGTCGGCGCCACGGGCGGCGTCTTGGCCGCGGTCACCGGCATGGGCGCCGGCGGGATCGGCGGATGCGGTTGCGGTGCGGTGGACGTTGGTGGCCTGGTGGAGGTCGCGCCTGCCGGCACGATCACCGGCGGCGGCAGCGGCGCCGGCGGGGCAGACGTCGGCGCCGGCCGGACAGACGTGCGCGGTGCCGTCGGGACGGACGTGGGCGGGGCCGGCGCGACGGTCAGCGGCGGCACCACGAGCGGCCCTCCGGCCAACGGATTCGGGGCGGGCAGGCCGGCCGTGTGCGGGCCGCCCAGCGTGACCCAACCGATCACCGCGCACAGCGCAGCCTGGCCGGCGACCAGTGCCACGGCCACGCGTACGGTGCGGCGCGCGGACGCGCGCGCAACCGGTTCCGTCACACTGGCGAACTTTATGGCAACTCGTCGATCCCCGCGAGCGTTACTCGCCAGTGAACTTCGGCGTGCGCTTCTCCAGGAACGCCGACGTGCCCTCTACTCGATCGGCGGTGGCGAACAGGCCGGCGAAGAGCTGGCTCTCCCAGACCAGACCCGAAGCAAGATCCATGCCGAGGCCGCCGTCGATCGCGAGCTTCGCGGCGCGCAGGGCCAGGGCCGGGCCGTTCGTGTACGGGCGCACCAGTTCGACCGCCGTCGCATACACGTCGGCGGCCGGCACCACCCGGTCGGCGAGCCCGATCCGTAACGCCTCGTCGGCCTCCACCATCCGGCCGGAGAAGACCAGGTCCTTGGCGCGTGCCGGCCCGACGAGACGGGCCAGCCGCTGGGTCCCTCCGGCGCCGGGGATCAGGCCGAGCTTGATCTCGGGCTGGCCCATCTTCGCGTCCGCCGCCACGACCCGCCAGTCGCAGGCCAGCGCCAGCTCGCAGCCGCCGCCCAGCGCGTACCCGGTCACCGCCGCGACGACCGGCTTACCGATCTTGGCGACCGCGTCGAACGCGCTGGACAGCTCCACCGCCCGCACCGACATCTGCTGGTACGTGGTCGTGGTGAATTCGGTTATGTCGGCGCCCGCGGCGAAGACCTTCTCGCCGCCGTAGACGACCACCGCTCGGATCGACGGGTCGCCGGCCGCGCCATGCGCCGCCTCCCGCAACTCTTCCTGGACCTGGGTGTTCAGCGCGTTCATCGGTGGCCGCTCCAGCCGGATGGTGCCGATGCCGTCGCCCGTCTCCAGCCGTACGAACTCGCCCACGCCGCCTCCTGAGTCCCGGTTCAGGCCAGCCTACGACGGGTACGAGATAGGGTGGCCGGGATGATCACGTTCTACCGGGACCCGGATGTACTCGTCACGTCGACCGGAGTCCAGATGGGCGGCACGGCGTACCGGCTGGACGAGTTCGGGCGGGTCTGGCACAAACGCGGACGCCGCACATGGGGCGCCGCGGCCGGTCGTGTCGCGCTCAGCCTCGCCATGCTCACGCCGATCGTCGTCGGCGCGCTGGGCATCGGTGTCGCGCTTGTCGTCCGCGCCGGGGTCGCCACCACGATCGCGCTGATCGGCGGCGGCGTCCTGGTCGGGCTCGCCGCCGCGCCCCTGGCCGACGTGCTGCTCGAGCGCGTGGACCGCTCGTACGATCGCGGCAGCCGCCGCCTGGAGATCTGGGGCCGGGTCCGCGGGCGGGATGTCCTGCTGCTGCGTACGGACAATGCGCAGCGCTTCGGGCAGATCTACCGGGCATTGCAACGGGCGCTCGAGGGCGGCTCGGTTCGCCGTTGAGGTCGGCTAAGACCCCACCGGCCTGGACCGCTCGCCGGATGCGTAGAGGGCGTCGATCTCCGCGCGGGGCGGCAGGGAATTCGAGGCGCCTATCCTGCGCACGCACGCCGCGCCCGCGGCGTTGGCCCAGCGGACCGCGTCGACCAGGTCGCGCCCCTCGCCCCACGCCACGGCAAGCGCGGCCGTGAACGCGTCGCCCGCGGCCGTCGTGTCCACCACCTCGACCCGAAACGCCGGTATGCGCACCGAGCGGCCCTCGCGATCGGCGTACCACGCGCCCTCGCGGCCCAGCGTCAAAACCACGCGCGGGACGACCGCCAGCAAGGCGTCCATGTCCGGGTCGCCGCGGCCCGTGATCGCTTGCGCTTCGACCTCGTTGACGACCAGCAGGTCTACCGCGGCGAGCAGCTCGTCGGGCAGATCCCGGGCCGGCGCGGCGTTCAGGACGACCCGGGTGCCGCCGTCCCGGCCGGCCTGGGCGGCGGCGATGACGGTCGCCACCGGGATCTCTTGTTGCAGGAGCAGCACGTCGCCGGCCGCGATGGCGGCCCGCTCGTCCGGTGTCAGGTTGGTGAACGTGTTGTTCGCACCCGGACTGACCACGATGGAGTTCTCGCCGGCACGGTCCACCATGATGACGGCGACCCCGGAGGCGCCGTAGCTCGTCCGCACGCGGGCCGTGTCCACGCCGGACGCGGCGAGTTTGGCATTGATCGTCACGCCGAACGAATCCGATCCGATCACGCCCAGGAACGCACATCGGCCGCCGGCCCGGGCCGCCGCGATGGCCTGGTTGGCCCCTTTGCCACCGGGGGTCATGACGAAGTCGTCGCCCAGCACCGTCTCGCCCGGTCGGGGCAGCCGCTCGGCGATGCCGACCAGGTCCATGTTGGCGCTGCCGGCTACCACGATCCGCGGGGGCACGATGTCCGTCATGGCCGATCAGGCGGAACGCGCCGTGTACCGGTCGCCGGAGCGCTGGACGACCAGCGGCAGCCCGAACGTCTTGGACAGGTTGTCGGCGGTCAGCGTCTCGCCCAACAGGCCGGACGCGACGACGGTCCCCTCGCGGAGCAGCATCGCGTGCGTGAAACCCGGCGGGATCTCCTCGACGTGGTGGGTCACCAGCACCATGGCCGGCGCGTCGGGATCGCCGGCCAGCTCGGCGAGCCGGCCCAGAACTTCCTCGCGGCCGCCCAGGTCCAGCCCGGCGGTCGGCTCGTCCAGCAGCATCAACTCGGGGTCGGTCATCAGCGCGCGGGCGATCTGGGTACGCTTGCGCTCGCCCTCTGACAGAGTGCCGAACACGCGCTCCACCAGCGCGCCCATGCCGAGCTGATCGAGCAGTTGCCGGGCCCGCGCCTCATCCTGCGGGTCGTAGCTCTCCCGCCACCGGCCGACCACGGACCACGCAGCGGTGACGACGACGTCCAGAACCCGTTCGTCCGGGGGCAGCCGCTCGCCGAACGCGCCCGTGGTGATGCCGATCCGGGTCCGCAACTCGGTCACGTCCGTCCGGCCGAGCCGCTCGCCCAACACCCACGCGGTGCCGCGGGACGGGTGCATCCGCGCCGACGCGAGGTTGAGCAGCGTGGTTTTGCCGGCACCGTTCGGACCCAGGATCACCCAGCGTTCGTCCAGCTCGACCTGCCAGGACAGTCCCCGCACCAGGAAGTTGCCGTTGCGCATGACGCTCACGCGGTCGAACGAGATGACGGTGTCGTCGTCCGGCGGAGCGGGCACCGGTACTGGAGCGTCGAGCACGCATCCATCCAACCACGCACGGCCCGCGCTACGGCGGACGCCTCAGCCCGTCGTCGACCCGAAGACCTCGTCGCGTACGGCGTCGAGCGCCATCCGCAGTGCGCCGTGCAGCACCGGCTCCACCGCCACCTCGGTGATCACCACCTTCGGCGAGACCAGGGTGATCGCCGCGACCTCCCGTTCGACGCGGTCGGCGAGCGCCGGGCCGCCGGCCTGACCGACCTCGCCCGCCAGTACGACCAGCGGCGGGTCGAGCACGACGCAGGTGGCGGCGACGCCGAGCGCCAACCGGCGGGCCAACTCGTCCAGCACGGGCTCGCCCGCCGCGCCGGCGGCGACCGCGGCCCGGACCACGTCGGCCGCCTCGGCGCCGCGGAACCCGTGCTGCCTACCGATGGCCTTGACCGCATCGGCGCCGGCGATCGCCTGGAATGGGCCCTTGGCGCCGCGCCTCGACGCGTTGCGGGGCACCTCGGCGCCGGCC
>JBKOWB010000389.1:0-17176 GCA_046724195.1 Actinomycetota bacterium | reverse complement strand
CCTCCGGCTGATCCGCAACCAGGAGACGAGTGGGGTGCCGGCATGAGCCCGCGAATCACGTTCGCCACGACCGGGCGGATCCTGCGCCAGTTGCGGCACGACCGGCGTACGGTCGCGCTCCTGATCCTGGTGCCGGCCCTGTTGCTGACCTTGCTCTACTTCATGTACCACGACGCCGGCCCGACGTTCGACCGGATCGCGCTGATCATGCTGGGCGTGTTCCCGTTCGTGATCATGTTCCTGGTGACCAGCATCGCGATGCTGCGCGAGCGCACGACTGGCACGCTGGAGCGGCTGCTGACAACCCCGCTCGGCAAACTCGATCTGCTCTTCGGGTACGGCATCGCGTTCGGTCTCGCCGCGGCCGGGCAGGCCGCCGTCGCCGTGGCCGGGGCGTACTGGCTGCTTGGGCTGGAAACCACCGGCAACGCCGCGCTGGTCGTGCTGATCGCCGTCGTCAACGCGATCCTCGGCGTGGCGCTCGGCCTCTTCTGCAGCGCCTTCGCCCGTACCGAGTTCCAGGCCGTACAGTTCCTCCCGGTGGTGGTGGTCCCGCAGATCCTGCTGTGCGGGCTGTTCGTCCCGCGCGAGCAGATGGTGGGCTGGCTCCAGGCGGTCAGCGACGCGCTGCCGCTGACGTACGCGGTAGACGCTCTAGCCCAGGTCGGCAGGTACGCCGATCCGACCGCGACGATGTGGCGCGATCTCACGATTGTGGTCGGTGCCGTGATCGCGGCGCTGATCCTGGCCGCGGCGACGCTGCGGCGGCGCACACCGTAACGGAAAGAGACGAGAGTGGTACGACGCAGCGGGCGGCGCCCAGGAAATCAGGACACGAAACAGTCCATCCTGGAGGCCGCCCGCCTCGTGTTCGCTGAGAAGGGTTTCGACCAGGCCTCGATCCGGGCCATCGCCACCGAGGCCAAGGTCGACCCCGCCCTGGTACATCACTATTTCGGCACCAAGGAGAAGCTGTTCCTGGCCAGCATGAACGCGCCGCTGGACCCGGCCGAGCTGGTGCCGAAGGCGATGCAGGGCCCGCGCGACCAGGCCGGGGAACGCCTGGTACGGCTGATGCTGAGCGTGTGGGACTCCCCCGCCGGCGCGGCCGCGGTGGCGCTGTTGCGCTCCGCGATGAGCAACGAGTGGACGGCCCGGCTGATGCGCGAGTTCGTGGTGACGCAGGTGCTGCGGCGCGCGGTGGCCGAGTTCGTGATGGATCCGGCGGAGGCGTCGACCCGGGCGGCGCTGGTCGCCACGCAGGTGGCCGGCCTGGCCACGGTCCGGTACATCCTCAAGGTCGAGCCGGTGGCGTCGGCCCCGGCGGAACAGCTGGTCGCGGCGATCGGCCCGACCGTCCAGCGGTACCTGACGGGGCCGCTGCCCGGGGTGTTCCCGGACGGCGGCACGTGATCCGCCCAGACGTGTTCTCAAAAGGCCGGTGGGTGAGGGGCCCGCACGCGGTCGACCGGGCCACCGGCGGGGAGTGTGGAACCGATGGGCATGAACGCCGACCTGCCGGCCGTATGGCTGTGTCCGAAATGTGGGGCGAGGCTGGTCAGCCGCAACCTATGGCACTCCTGCGGCCACTACACGTTGGAGGACCTGTTCGCTCACGCCGGACCGGGTGTCCTCGATCTCGCCCGCCGTTACGTCGAGCTGCTGCACGGCCTCGGCGACGTTCAGGTCATCGCGCAGAAGACCCGGCTGGTGTGTGTGGCCCGGGTCCGGTTCGCCGGTCTGTCCCCGCGCAGAAACGGATTCCTTGCCGCTTTCGCGCTGCGCCGCTGGCTGGACAGCCCGCGCATCTACAAGAAGACCGACTACGGCCCGCGATGGCGCGGCCACCACGTCCTCGTCGAAGCCGAGGCCGATCTCGACGACGAGCTGCGCGCCTGGCTGCATGAGGCCCACGACACCGTAGGCATGCAAGACGACCAGCGGCCGCCCCCCATCAGACAGCCTCCATCGACAAGGCCCTGACAGCCGAACCAATCCAGGCACGACCAAGCCGTGCCGAGCAACGACCCGGGTGAGCGCCCGCTGGCGCGTGCACTCGCGGGCAGGTCGTCGGCGGCGAGCGTACGGGCGACCTCGGCGCGGGTCGGCTGCATGGCGGGAACCTCCCGGAACGGGTTAGGCTTGCCTTACTAAGGTCGACCTAACCTCCTGGAGAAAGTGTGAACAATTCCCGCCCGAAGGCCCGCCTGTCGCGAGCCCTCGGCATTCCGTTGACGCCGAAAAGCGTCAAGTACTTCGAGCGGCGGCCGTTCCCGCCCGGCGTGCACGGCCGCAGCCGGCGCAAGACGTCGGACTACCAGGTGCGGCTCCTGGAGAAGCAGCGGCTGCGGCACCAGTACAACATCAGCGAGGCGCAGCTGCGCCGCGCGTACGAGGACGCGCACCGCGGCGAGGGCAAGACCGGCGAGACCATGGTCACCCTGCTCGAACGCCGCCTGGACGCGACCGTGCACCGGGCCGGCCTGGCCCGCACGATCTACCAGGCACGGCAGCTCGTCGCGCACGGCCACTTCACCGTGGACGGCAAGAAGGTCGATCGGCCGTCCTACCGGCTCCAGCCTGGCCAGGTCGTCGAGGTACGGGAGAGCAGCCGGCAGAAGGCGCCGTTCGAGATCGCCGCCGCCGGCGCGCACCTGGACGGGCCCAGCGCGCCCTATCTCTCCACGGATCTTGAGCAGCTGCGCACCACCGTGCTCCGCGAGCCAGAGCGTGCGGAGGTCCCGCTGATCTGCGACGAGCAGCTCGTCGTCGAGTTCTACGCGCGATAGTTCTGGCTCCGCTTCGCTCCGCGGCTCGGGCCTTGTAACCGGTGAGATGCCGCAGTCGCTGCGGTCGCTGCGCTCCCTCCGCTTGGTGCACCATCTCACCGGCGGCCCTCGCTGAATTCTGGCTCCGCGGCGATCGTGTCAGCGGGTCTGTTCTAGCCAGCTGGCGTACAGCCGACCGTAGATCGACTCGGCATCCTGGACGAGTTGTGCGTGCGGGCCGCGCTGCACCACACGGCCCGCGTCTACGACGATCACCTCATCCGCGGCCTGCGCGGTGGACAGCCGGTGCGCGATCGCGACCGTCGTCCGGCCGCGGGTGACCGCGTCGAGCGTGCGCTGCAGGCGTACCTCGGTGGCCGGGTCGACCGCGCTCGTCGCCTCGTCCAACACGAGCAGGTCGGGGTCTGCGACGTACGCCCGGACCAGCGCCACCAGCTGCCGCTCCCCGACGCTGAGCGCCTCGCCGCGCTCGCCCACCGGCGTGTCCACGCCGTCCGGCAGCCCGGCCACCCAGTCCGCGAGTCCAAGCTCGGTGAACGCCAGGTCGAGGTCGTCGTCGGTAAGTTCGGGACGGGCGAAGCGTACGTTCTCGGCGACCGTCGCGTCGAAGAGGAACCCGTCCTGCGGCACCATGACCACCCGCGCTCGCAGCGACGCGAACCGGACGTCGGTCAGTGGCGTCCCGGACAGCAGCACCGCGCCCGAGGCCGGGTCCATGAGGCGGGTCAGCAGTTTCGCGAACGTGGTCTTCCCGCTTCCGGTCTCCCCGACCACGGCCACCTTGGTCCGCGCCGGGATCTCCAGGTCCACGCCGGACAGCACGATCGGCCCGCCGGGATAGCGGAACGAGACGTCGTCGAAACGCACCGACAACGGTCCCGGCGGCAGCTCCAGGCCGGCCTCGTCCGGGTCGGCCACGTCCGGGTCGATGTCCAGCACGTCCAGCACGCGACGCCATCCGGCGACCGCGTTCTGCGCCTCGTTGAGCACGTCCGTGGCGATCTGCACGGGCTGGATGAACAGCGTCACCAGGAAGAGGAACGCGGTCAACTTGCCGACCGTGAGCCCGCCGTCGACGCCCAGCAGCACGCCCACCACGACCACCGCCGCGAGCGCCAGGCCGGCACCGAGCTCGCCGCTGGAGAAGCTGGTCACGCTGGTTCGTAGTGCGCGCTGCTGGGCCACCCGCAGGTCCTCGATGGCCGTGTCGAGACGCCGCTCGGTGCGCCCCGCCACCCCGTACGCCCGGATGACGGTCGCGCCGACCACGCTCTCGGCGACCGCACCCAGCATCACCCCGGTACGCTCGCGGACGCTGCGGTAGACCCTCGCGAGCCGGTGCTGGAACAGCCGGATCACCGTGATGGCCGGCACGAACGCGAGCAGCACCACCACGGTGAGCTGCCACGAGTAGACGAGCATGACCACCGTGGACACGATCAGCTGACCAGAGGCGAGCAGCAGTAACACGCCGCCGGTCTGCAGGAACTGCGAGATCTGATCGACATCGCTGGTCACCCGGGACACCATCGAGCCGCGCCGCTCCGACTGCTGGTGCAGCATCGACAGGTCGTGGATGTGCCGGAACGTGCGCGCCCGCAACGCCGCCAGCGCGGTCTCGCTGACGGTGAAGAGCCGCCGCGTCATCAGGTAGCCGCTGGCCGTCGACGCGGCGAGCGCGACCAGCGTCAGCACCACAACCAGCGTCACCACGCGCAGGTCCGGGCCGCCGGCGGCGCGGATCCCGTGGTCGATGCCCTGCTGGACGGCGATCGGCACGGCGACACGGCCGCCCATCTGCACGAGCGCGAGCGCGATCGTGCCGGCCAGCCCGGGCCGCAGCTCCGGCGACAGCGCGAGGCCGCGCCGGAGCGTGGCCAGCGTCCCAACGTCGCGTTCCACGACCGCCGATGTCATGCCGACACCCGCTCGGCCTCGGCCTGCTCGTATGCCGTGACGAGGTCCAGGTAGCCCGGCACGGTGTCCATCAGCTCGGCATGCGTGCCGGTGGCGACGACCCGCCCGTGCTGCAGGTAGACCACCTCGTCGGCGAGCGCGATCGTGGCCCGCCGGTACGCGACGACCAGGATTGAGGCGCCCGCCTCGCGGCCGCGCAGCGAGGCCAGGATCGCGGCCTCCACGCGCGGATCGACGGCGCTGGTCGCGTCGTCCAGCACCAGCAGGCGCGGCCGCCCGGCCAACGCGCGGGCCAGCGTCAGTCGCTGCCGCTGCCCGCCGGAGAGCGAGGTTCCGCGCTCGCCCACCGCCGTGTCCAGGCCGTCCGGCAGCTTGCTCACGAAACCGCCGGCCTGCGCGAGGCGTAGTGCCGACCAGGCCGCGTCGTCGTCCAGACCGTCCCGATCGAGCGTCACGTTTCCCCGGACGCTGTCGTCGAACACGAACGGCACTTGTGGTACGAGCGCGGACGTCGCCGCCAGCGCCGGCGCGGACAGCTCCGGGAGGGCCACGCCGTCCACCGTGACCGTGCCCTTCGCCGGATCCACCAGCCGGACGGCGAGCGAGGCGATCGTCGACTTCCCGGAACCGGTGGCGCCCACGAGAGCCACCGTCTTGCCAGCCGGCACGGTGAAGCTCACGTCGTGCAGGACGGGCGAATCCCCGTACGCGAAAGTGACCTTGTCGAAGACGAGCCTGGCCGGTCCAGAAGCGGTGGGATTGACCGAGCCGTAGGCGAGGTCGCCGTCGGCCGACAGTACGGCCTGGACCCGCTCCCAGCCGGCGACGCTGCGCGGCAGCTCCGCGACCACCCAGCCGATCGCGCGCACCGGGAACGCCAGCACAGTGAAGAGGAACGCGACGCTGACCAGCTCGCTCACGCTGATCGCGCCGGTCTGCAGCCGCCACGCGCCGAGCAGCAGCACGGCCAGCGTCCCGACGCTGGGCAGGCTATCCATCAGCGGATCGAACAGGCCGCGGAGCCGGCCCACCGCGACCAGCGCATCGCGCAGCTCGGTCACGAAGACGCCGAACCGGCGTGACTCGTCGGCCTCGCGGCCCATCGTCTTGACCACGAGCGCGCCGTCGAAGCTCTCGTGCGCGACCGCGCTGACCTTCGCGCGCAGTTGCTGGGCGCGGATCTGCCGCGGCGACATGCGCCGCGAGTAGAGGACGTTGAGGCCGAACAGCGCCGGGAACAGCGTCACGCCGACCAGCGCCAGCACCCAGTCCGTGATGAACAGCGAAACGACCGCGGCGAAGATCATCACGATCGTGCCGACCGCGAACGGCAGCGGCGCGATCGGCACGAACGCGGCCTCGACGTCGGAGTTCGCGTTGGACAGCAGCGTGCCGGTGGCATGCCGCTGGTGCCAGGACGGTGGCAGGGCGAGGTAACGGCGGGTGACCGCGCGGCGGTAGCGGGCCTGCAGCCGGAACTGCATGTAACCGGCGCCGAGGCGGCGGCCGAAGATGCTGGCCACGCGCAGCACGCTGATGCCGAGGAAGACCACCGCGATCAGCCCGAGCTCCGCCACTCGGATGCGATGCTCCGTGAACGCGGGCACCACGACGTGACCGATCACGGCGCCGACCACGTACGAGTTCGCAATGATCAGCAGACCGAACAGGCAACTGCCGACCGCGCCGACCGTGAAGAGCCGGGGTTCCGTGCGGATCGCCTGCCCGAGGATCCGCAGGCCTCGACCCAGCACGTCCCGACTGGCCCTCGTGGTCAATGTCCTAACCTGCCCCGTAACTGTTCGCCAGCCGTAAACGCCTTACCTATCCATCCTGCCGAACGATGCCTGTCATACACACCCATGACATTGTGTCGACCGACACACCCGGCTGCCCGCCCGGCGCGACGGCATACCATCTCGGCGTGACCGACTACGCGCGGCAGGAGCGCCGCCGGCTTGCTGATCTCCTCCTTCAGGTCGGACCGGACGCGCCCACGCTGTGCACCGGCTGGACCACCCGGGACCTCGCCGCTCACCTCGTGGTACGCGAGCGGCGGCCGGACGCGATGGTCGGCAACCTGATCCCCCCGCTGGCCGGGCACGGCGAGCACGTGCGGCTGGCCAAGGCCGCGCGGCCCTATTCCGAGGTCGTGTGGGAGGTCCGCAACCCGCCGTGGTGGAGCCCGCTCAGCAACCCGTTGACGGACGAGCTGGCGAACGCCCTGGAGTTCTTCATCCACCACGAGGACGTCCGCCGCGGCCGGCCCGGATGGGAACCGCGGGTGCTGGACGCCGGCCAGCGTGCGGCCATCTGGCGGGCGGTGAAGTTCACCGCCCGGGTCGGCCTGCGCCGGCTGCACATCCCGGTGCTGGTCTGCGCGCCGGGCCTGGGCCAGGTGACGATCGGGGATGCCCCGTCGCGAGCCACGCTGTCCGGCGACCCGGGCGAGCTGGCCCTGTTCGTCTCGGGCCGGCAGCGTGCCTCCAGAGTGGACGTCGAAGCGCCGCTGGAGACCGCGGAGCTCCTGCGTACGGCCGACCTGAGCGCCTGAGATTGGCTCCTCCAATCATGGTGGAATTGGCTCGGACGCAGGGCCAATCGCGGCCTACGGTGATCTTATGAGCAAGATGACCGTGTCGCAGGGCACCGCACTGTCCGTCGGCGCCGTGCTCGGTACCGGCGTCATCTCCATGCCGGCGCTCGCCGCCGCCGTGGCCGGACCCGCGTCGCTGCTCGCCTGGCTCGCGCTGATCCTGCTGTCCGCGCCGCTGGCCTGGACGTTCGCGGCGCTGGGTGCCCGGCACCCGGACGGCGGCGGCGTCTCCACATACGTCCGGCTCGCGTTCGGGCCTCGGGCGGCGGCCGCTGTGGGCTGGTGCTTCTACTTCGCTGTCCCGCTCGGTGCGCCGGCCGCCGCGGCGTTCGCCGGCGGGTACGTCGCCGACGTGCTCGGCGGCGGCCGGGCCACGGTGGTCGCCACGTTCCTCTTGGTCATGGCGATCGTGTTCGCGATGAACTGGTTTGGCCTGCGGATCTCGGGCCGGGCGCAACTGATCCTTACCGGCACGCTGGCCGCGCTGCTGCTCGTCACCGTGGTCACCGCCCTGCCGCACGCGCGGCTCGCGAACCTGACGCCGTTCGCGCCATCCGGGTGGGCCGGCGTCGGCGCGGCCGCGGCCGTGCTGGTCTGGGGCTTCGCCGGCTGGGAGGCGGTCTCGTCGCTGTCGGCCGAGTACCGCAACCCGCGCCGCGATGTGCCGCGGGCCACCGCGGTCGCCGTGTTCGTGGTCGGCGCGCTCTACCTGGCCGTGGCAGCGACCAGCGTGCTGGTGCTGGGACCCGCGCTCGGGTCCAGCCCGGCCCCGCTCGCGGACCTGCTGGCGGTGGGCGTCGGCGGGCCGGTGCGCGCGGTGACCGCGGTCGTCGCGGTGCTGCTGACGATCGGGGCGGTGAACGCGTACCTGGCCGGGGCGTCGCGGCTCGGCGTGGCGCTGGCCCGCGACGGCGCGCTGCCCGTCCGGTTCGTCGGGACGCCCCGCACGTCGCTGACCTTCGTGACGCTGGCCGGGGTGGCATCGGTCATGCTGCCGCTCAGCTTGCACACGTCGATGCTGCTGGTGACCGGGTGCTTCACGCTGGTCTACGTGCTGGGCACAGCCGCGGCGCTGCGGTTGCTGCCGGCCGGATGGTCGCGCCGCGGCGCCGGGGTGGCGTTCACGGCGGTCGTCGGGTTGCTCTGGCTGAATGGCTGGCCGGCGCTGCTGAGCCTGGGATTCGCTGCGGGCGCGATCACCTATCAGGTGGTGCGGGCCCGGCGGAGTTCGAGGGCCGGCGGGGGCGCGATCACCTATCAGGCGGTGCGCCGGAGCTCTCGGGCGAAGATCGCCAGCCCCTCGTCGATCCGGTCGGAGGCGACCGCCCCGAAGCCGAACACGAACCCGCCCGCCTGCGTCGTCGAGTCCTGCACGTAGGTGGCCAGGTCGTCCACGGCGACGCCGCGACGCGCGGCCGCCGCGACCACCCGCCCGGCCCGCGCCGCACCACCGTCGCGGAGCAGAGCGGTGACGTGCAGCCCGGCCGCGGACGGGATCACGTCGAGCGCATCGTCCGCCGCCAGTGACGCCGCGATCCGGGCGTGCCGCTCCGCGTAGGCCTTGCCCGCCTTGCGGATGTGCCGGGCCAGCTGCCCGTCCTCGATGAACCGTGCCAGTGCGGCCTGCACCGCCACCTGCCCGTACCCGTCGCTCAGCTGGCGCGCCGCCACCAGCGCCTCGCGCAGGCCCGGCGGCGCCAGCACGAACCCGGTCCGTATGGTCGGCAACATGCTCTTCGAGAACGTGCCGGCGTAGAGCACCCGCCCGGCGGTGTCGAGGCTGTACAGCGGCTCAAGCGGACGCGCCGAGAACCGGAATTCGCTGTCGTAGTCATCCTCGATCACCGCTGCGGGCCGGCGGCGCGCCCAGTCGAGCAGGGCGTGCCGGCGGCTCAGGCTCATCGCCCGGCCCAGCGGAAACTGATGCGACGGCGTCGCGTACACCAGGCGCGCATTGGCCGGCAGCGCCGCGACGACCAGGCCTTCCGCGTCGACCGGCACGCCCACCACGCGCGCCGAGAGCGATGCGAACAGCCGCCGGGCCGGCGGGTATCCGGGCTCCTCGACCGCGACGACCTCGCCCGGGCGCACCAGCACCCGGGCGATCAGGTCGAGCGCGTGTTGGGTGCCGTTGGTCACGAGTACGTCGTCGCCGGACGCCCGCACCGACCGGGAGACCCCGAGATAGCGGGCGATCGCCGCGCGCAGCGCCGGATGACCGGACGGCTCCGCGTAGGTGCCCGGGCTGTTCGCCCGCAGCCGCATCTCCGCCGCGACCAGCCGCCGCCACGTGTCGAACGGGAACAGCCGCGCGTCCGGGATTCCGGTCCGGAAGTCGTACCTGGGAGCTGCCGTCCCACCGGTCACCGGGAGCGGCGCGAACGTCCAGCCGGCCCGCGGCCGCAGCGGGTCGGCGACCTGCCGACGCGGTCGTCGTTCCCGGCGCGCGGCCGCGACGTACGTGCCCGCCCCCACCCGCGCGTCGAGATAGCCCTCCGCCACCAGCCGCTCGTACGCGGTCGCGACGCTGTTACGGCCCACGCCCAAGTCGGCGGCGAGTGCGCGGGTAGCCGGGAGCCGATGGCCCGCCGGCAGGCGACCGTCCACGATGGCCTCGCGGAGCGCCCGATACACCCGTACCGTCTTCTCACCCGTGCCGTCCAGATTGATGACCAGGTCCATCGGATCAGCCCTCGGTGCGGATCGTCATGGTTGTCGCCGCCGCCCGCGTAGCTCGCCGATCCCGGCCGAGCCGACCGGCACGGCCAGGTCTCCGCGCCTCCGCGGGTCACACACACACTCGACTATGCCTGGCTGGACGCTGTCGAGCGGCACCGCCGGTCGCGGTATGTCCCATTCGATATAGAAGGCCGTGCATGTGTACCGCTTACACTCTCCCCAATCGGACAGACGGCCGTCGATATGTGCGGGTCACGAGCTCGCGGGCGCCCGAGCGAGTCCGGCCGCCCATGAGAAGGGAACAGCATGGCGATTCGACGCCCCCGAGGCGGCCAGGCGCTGGCCGTCGGTCTGCTCGTCGTGGCATCGGCGACCGCCGCGACGGCAACCCCGGCGATGGCCGCACCCGCCACCGGACAGGTCCGCCTCGCCGGAACCGCCACCGCGGTGCCCGGTAGCTACATCGTCGTCCTGACGGACGCCACGGTGCGCGAAGGCCTCACGCCGACCAGCTTGGCCAGGACTTACGGCGCGCAGGTCAGGCAGACGTTCGGCGCGGCGCTGCACGGCTTCGAGGCCGGCATGAGCGAAGCCGCCGCGAAGCGATTCGCCGCCGATCGGCGCGTCGCCTTCGTCGAGCAGAACCAGTTCGTGTCGCTGCTCACCACGCAGAGCAACGCGACCTGGGGCCTGGACCGCATCGATCAGCGCAACCGGCCGCTGAACGGGACCTACACCTACCCGAGTACGGCTGGGGCCGGCGTGACCGCGTACGTCATCGACACCGGCATCAAGTACAGCCACACCGACTTCGGCGGGCGGGCCACCCCCGGCTACGACGCGGTCGGTTCCGGCGGCGTCGACTGCAACGGGCACGGCACCCACGTGGCCGGCACGATCGGCGGCAAGACGTACGGCGTCGCCAAGAGCGTCAGCCTGGTCGGCGTGCGGGTCCTCAACTGTTCCGGCCGTGGCACCAACGCCGGCGTCATCGCGGGCGTCGACTGGGTCACCCAGAACGCCCACAAGCCCGCCGTCGCGAACATGAGCCTCGGCGGCGGCGCCAGCACCGCCCTGGACAACGCGGTCACCGCGTCGATCAACTCGGGCGTCAGCTACGCCCTGGCCGCGGGTAACTCGAATGCGAACGCCTGCTCCACGTCGCCCGCCCGGGTCGCCCCGGCGATCACCGTCGGCGCGACCACCAACACCGACGCGCGGGCGTCCTACTCCAATTACGGCACGTGCCTGGACATCTTCGCGCCCGGTTCGTCCATCACGTCCGACTGGTACTCCAGCGACACCGCCACCAAGACCATCAGTGGCACGTCGATGGCGTCACCGCACGTGGCCGGCGCGGCCGCGCTGGTGCTGGGACAGAACCCGTCCTTCACCCCGGCCCAGGTCCGCGACAGCCTGGTCGCCACGGCCACCCCCAACGTGGTGACCAGCCCGGGCTCGGGCTCCCCGAACCGGCTCCTGTACGTCACGCCGTAATCGGGCACGCGCCCAGCACAGCCCCGTGGCATTGACACGGGCTGTGCTGGTGCCGTACACACAGGCTTCCGCGAGGTTCGCGACGTACCCTGTCCACCGACTGATACTCGCAACGAACCATCGAGCGGCGGTGGGCGCCATCAACGTCGGGTCGGCTATCACCCTCCTCGTCCTGGCGGGCGTGATCATCTGGATCGACTGGCGGCTGCTGAACGACCTCGCCCAGACACCGGACGACCAACTGCGGTACATGACGCGCGCGGGATGGGCCGCCGCCATCGTGTTCACGTTCCCGATCGGCGCGATCTTCTATATGAGGTTCGGCAAGGGCCCGGGACGCTATCTGTGAAGAGCCGTGCCGCTCATCTGGTCAGCTTGACCTCGAGCTCGAGCCCTTCCGCACGGACGTCGCACTCGCCGAACGCGCTCCCGGCGGCCACCCGGGCGAAGTCGCCGCCCGCGTAGGCCCGGCGCCGCAGGAACCGCAACGTCGACCTGGTGATCGCCGCGTTGAAGCGGCTGAGCCCCATACCCGCCACCTCGCGCGCGACGTCGTCGTTGCTGGCGTCGCGGTTCATGTCCTGGATCACCGCCACGCCGCCCGGACGCAGAACGCGGTGCATCTCGTCGAGCGCGGCCCGCGGGTCGACGAAGTTCTTGAACGCGGCCTGACAGACGATGAGGTCGAACGAGTTCGCGGCGAACGGCATCGCGCTCGCGTCGCCGTGCCGGAAATCGACGTCGACGCCGGCGTTACGCGCGTTCCCGGCCGCGATCTGCACCATGGTACGGCTGATGTCGAGGCCGGCGACGGAGACGGTGCCGAGCTTCGCCATCTCGACGGCCAGGTAACCCGGGCCGGGTGCCACCTCGAGCACGGCCGAACCCGGGGGTAGGCCCGCGGTGAGCTCTTGGGCCTGCCGCCGATATATGGCCAGCTGGCTCTCGGTACCGCGCTGCCGGGCGTACCAGCGCGCCATCGGGCCTTCCATCTCCGGGAGCAACTTGCGGCGCTTTCGCTGGGTTGCGGTGTTCATGTCGGTCTCCTGTCTCGGGTCGTTCGGCGTGGACCGGACGCTCTCGGTCGATGCGCGACCGGAAGCTCGCGGGCACGGCATGGAATGGACCGGAAGCGGAGACGGGCCGACTATCGTTGCGGCTGCCACCTCGCGGCCGTGTTCGCTTCGCGGTGCGGGTGTCGCCCCGGCGCGGTGTTGCAGCACCGCGCCGGGGTCCGGTCTGGCAGTCAGTCGGGTTCGGCCCCCCTTTCCGCCGGCGCGGCGAACTCGGGGGGCACCTCGCCCGTACGGTGGTACGCCCGCCAGGCGTCGACGCCCGGCAACGTGCCCTCGGTGATCTCGCGCAGCAGGCCACGCACCCAGGCGACCTCGGCCTCCCACATGGCGACCTCGTATTCTGACTCGATCAGGAAGACCCGCGGCACCTCGGCCGCGTACCCGGCCAGGTCGGTCCGGGCCTGCGCGATCTGGCGCTCCAGCGCGGCGACCCGTTCGCCCAGCAGATCGACGACCTCGTCCGGGGTCAGCACGCCGGCCACGGAGAGCCCGGCCTTGAACGGCGTCGCGGTGGGCTCGGGCGCCCGGATCAGCTCGCGGGTCCAGTCCACGAGCTCCGCGCGGCCCGCGTCGGTGATCCGGTAGACCGTCCGCTCCGGCCGGCCGCCGCGGCGCTCGCTCTGCACCGCCGCGATCAGTCCGTGCCGCTCGAGGTTGTCCACGACGCGGTACAGCGAACCCCACTTGATCGCCATGTCGCGGTCCTTGCCGCGGGCCCGCATCACGGACGCCATCTCGTACGGATGCATCGACTTGCCGACCAGCGTCGAGAGGACGGCGAGCGCCACCAGGTTGCCGACCTTGCGCCGAGCCGCCACCGCGATCACCCCTTATCCGCATGCGAGTATACGCATCGGAATAGGAACAGGCCAGCCCTCACCAAGCGCACAGCGAACACACAGCTGGCACCTATCGCCGCCTTATCTGGGTGGCAGATAGTGCCCGGCATGACGACGGCGACCGCCATGCACCCCGGTCCGGTGCGGAGGCGTGCCGCAACGCCGCGGTGGTGGGCCGACGCCACAGGCGCGGCCGGTTGGCTGAGCCTGCTCGTCGTCACCGCGCTGTGGGTACACAACTCGGGCGTGCAGCAGACGACGGGCGGCGGATGGACCGCAGTGGCGGCGATCGGGCGGCTGGCCGGCCTGTACGCCGCGGACCTCATGCTGCTGCAGGTGCTCCTGCTGGCCCGGATCCCGCTCGTGGAACGCGCCTTCGGGCAGGATCGGCTGACCCGCTGGCACCGCTGGACCGGCTTCACCTCGTTCCATCTGATGCTGGCGCACGTCGTGCTGATCACGCTCGGCTACGCCGGCCCGGTACGCACCAACGCCCTGGCCGAACTCTGGGAGCTGGTAGTCACGTACCCGGGTATGCTGCTCGCCGCGTTGGGCTTCGCCGCGTTGACCATGGTCGTCGTCACCTCCGTCCGGGCCGCCCGGCGCCGGCTGCGCTACGAGTCGTGGCACCTGCTGCACCTGTACGCCTACCTCGGCGCCGGCCTCGCCCTACCGCACCAGCTGTGGACCGGCGCGGACTTCATCGGCTCGCCCGCCGCCCGGATCTACTGGTGGACCTTGTACGCCGTCGCGGCCGGAGCGGTGCTGGTCTACCGCGTCGGCCTGCCGGCATGGCGCAGCTGGCGGCACCGACTCACGATCAGCCACGTCGTGCCCGAGGGCCCGGGTCTCACCTCGGTCTACCTGCGCGGCCGGCGCCTGGACCGGCTGCCGGTCCGGGCCGGACAGTTCTTCCAGTGGCGGTTCCTCGATGGCCCCGGATGGTCGCGGGCGCATCCGTACTCCCTGTCCGGGCCGCCCCGCTCCGACCTGCTTCGGGTCACCGTCAAGGATCTCGGCGACGGCAGTGCCCGGGTGGCGGCACTGCGGCCCGGTACCCGGGTGCTCGTGGAAGGCCCGTACGGCCACCTCACCGGCGACACGTACCCCGGCGGGCCGGTCACCATGTTCGCCTGCGGCATCGGCATCACCCCGTTGCTGGCGCTGCTCTGGGAGCTGCCCTACCGCCACGGCGAGGCCACCCTGGTCTACCGGGCCCGTACCGAAGCGGACCTGGCCTTCCGCACCGAGCTCGAGTGGCTCGCCGCGCACCGGGGCGTGCGCGTCGTCTACCTGCTCGGCCCGCGCGCAGACCGGCCGTCCTGGCTGCCGGCGCAGTACGCCGACAACACCGACGACGGCGCGCTGTACCAGATCGCCGCGGACATCGCCCGGCACCACGTCTACGTCTGCGGTCCCGACCCGTGGACCGAGGCCGTTCGCGCCGCTGCCCGCACGGCGGGAGTACCCGCCGACCGCCTGCATACCGAACAGTTCGCCTGGTGAACCGGTCGCATGAGCGGGCGCACCGAGCGAAGCGAGGGCACGCGAAAGGTCGGAAAGGATCTGACGATGCGACGGATCACCCTGTGGCTGCTCTCCACGGTCGCCGCCGTGGTGCTGGCGTTCAGCTACCGCACGAGCACCATGGGCGCCGGCGGCGGCGAGGCCGTAACCGTGGCAGCGCCGCCAACGACCGGCCCGACCGGCGCCACCGGCGACGACGCCGAGCCCGACGACGACACCGACCCCACCGGGAACGCCACAACCCCCGGAACCACCGGGAACGCCGGCACCGTCCGCACTTATGCGGGGTCGGTCGTCCAGACCCGATGGGGACCGATCCAGGTCACGATCACGGTCGCTGACGGCAAGATCACCGACGTCGCGGTGCCCACGTACCCGAGCGGAAACCACCGCGACGAGGAGATCAACGCGTACGCACTGCCGGTCCTGCGGCAGGCGGTGCTGGACGCGCAGAGCGCGCACATCGACACCGTCTCCGGCGCCACCGTCACCAGCGACGGCTACGTGCAGTCCCTGCAGGCGGCACTCGACGCGGCACACCTGTAAGGGTCGGCTCGCCGGATAGGATCTCGTGCATCACGCGCGGTGCGGGTGGGACGACTCTGCCGACATGAGCTGCCGGAGCGGGATCCCTACCTAGCCCTCGCGCCCTGCTCGCAATACCCTTCGGTAACACGATCGTCACTTCCCCCACATAGGCAGATAAGGCGGCGCCCGATGGCACTCGAGGTTCCCTACCGCTCGATTCCCGACATGTTCCTCAGGCGCGTGGCGGCGACTCCGAACGGGCGGGCGTTCGCCGTGCCCACCGCGGACGACTCCTCGATGACCTGGCTGACCTGGGCCCAGGTCGGCGAACGCGCCAAGAACATCGCCGCCGGCCTGCGGAGCCTCGGCGTCGGACTGGAGGACCGGGTCTCGATCCTGGCCAACACCCGCCTGGAGTGGGTGCTGGTCGACCTGGGCATCAACTGCGCCGGTGCGGCCACCACGACGGTGTACCCGACCACTGAGCCCGAGGACGCCGCGTACATCGTCGCCGACTCGGGCTCGAAGGTGCTGGTGGCGGAGAACCCGCAACAGGCGCTCAAGCTGTCCGGTGCCGACACCTCCGTCACCCACGTCGTGCTCCTCGACGGGCTGGCCGACGCCGAGGCGAAACCGCCGCAGATGACGCTGGCGGAGCTCGAGGAGCGCGGCCGCGCCGCGCTGGTAAGCGAGCCCGACCTGATCGAGAAGGTCGTCGAGGGCATCGGGCCGGACAACATCGCGACGCTGATCTACACCTCCGGCACCACCGGCCGGCCCAAGGGCGTGCAGCTGCTGCACGGCGGCTGGACCTGGGAGGGCGTCGCGCAGCAGGACCTCGGCCTGTTCGAGTCGTCCGACCTGCAGTACCTCTGGCTGCCGCTGTCCCACTCGTTCGGCAAGACGCTGCTCTGCGGCATCGTCCACGTGGGCGTGCCGACATACGTCGACGGCCGCGTCGACAAGCTCGTCGACATGCTCGCGGTGGTCCAGCCGACGCTGATGTGCGCCGCCCCGCGGATCTTCGAGAAGGTCTACAACCGGACGGTCACCACCGCGTTCGGCGAGGGCGGCGTCAAGGCGAAGATCTTCGGTTGGGCGGTCGCCACCGGCAAGAGGAAGGTGACGCTGGAGCAGGCCGGCAAGCCCGTCGGTGCGCTGCTCAAGGCCCGATATGCGGTAGCCGAGAAGTTGGTCTTCAGCAAGTTGCAGGCCCGCCTCGGCGGCCGGTTGCGCGTGCTGGTCTCCGGGTCGGCGCCGCTGAGCCGTGACATCGCCGAGTTCTTCGCCGCGGCCAACCTGCCGATCATGGAGGGCTACGGCCTCACCGAGAGCAGCGCCGGGAATTTCGTCAACCGCATGGGCAAACTCAAGATCGGCACGGTCGGCCAGGCCATGGGCGACCTCGAGTGCAAGATCGACGCGGACGGCGAGGTCCTGCTCCGCGGCAAGCCCGTCATGCGCGGCTACCACAACCTGCCCAAGGAGACCGAGGAGGCGTTCACCGCCGACGGCTTCTTCCGCACCGGCGACATCGGCGAACTCGACGAGGACGGCTACCTCAAGATCACCGACCGCAAGAAGGACCTGGTCAAGACGTCCGGCGGCAAGTACATCGCACCGTCGCACATCGAGGGCATGTTCAAGGCCGTCTGCCCGTACACCTCGCAGGCCGTCGTGGTCGGCCAGGCCCGCAACTTCGTCACCATGCTGATCTCCCTGGACGAG
>JBKOWB010000024.1:0-8714 GCA_046724195.1 Actinomycetota bacterium | reverse complement strand
CACCGTATCTCGCGACAGCGACGCTCGGTCGATTCGACGTCACGCAATACTCCCTCTCGAGCGGACTTCCGGTCTACATCGCGGTCGATCCCACGCTGTCGAGCGCCTCTGTGCTCAAGAAGCTGCCGGACATCGTGGCCTTCTACAGTTCGATCTACGGGCCCTACCCGTTCGACGCCGTGGGTGCGATCGTCGACGACGCGAAGAACGTCGGCTACTCGCTGGAGACGCAGACCAAGCCCGTGTTCGACCGGGTGCCGGACGAGACGACCCTTGCGCACGAGCTGTCGCACATGTGGTACGGCGACTCCGTCACGCTCACCCAGTGGCCGGACATCTGGTTGCATGAAGGGTTCGCGACATGGTCGGAGTGGATCTGGAGCGAGCACGACGGTCGTAAGTCGGCGCACCAATACTTCGAGACCCTCTACAACACGCCGGCCCAGGACACCGCCTTCTGGACACCGCCCCCTGCCAACCCGGGTACGCCGGTCTTCCTGTTCAACGGAACGATCTACAACCGGGGCGGAATGACCCTCCAGGCCCTGCGCGAGAAGGTGGGAGACCCCACGTTCTTCCGCATCATGCGGGGCTGGGCTGACCAACACCGCTACGGCAACGTCACGACGCCCCAGTTCATCGCTCTCGCCGAGCACGAGAGCGGGATGGATCTGCAGCACTTCTTCGACGTCTGGCTCTACCAGCCCGAAAAACCGATCTCCTGGTAGGAACTTCAGGTCGCGGGCCGCTCGAAGGGCCTCAGGTCGCGTGCTTCCTTGGCGTACCGGGCGAGCTGATGCACAGTGCGGGGCCCGGCCACGCCGTCGACGGCGAGGCCGGCGCGGGCCTGGAACGCGCGTACCGCGGCGTCGAGGTCGCTCGCAGCCGGGCCGACGCGGACGCCGAGGTCGGCGAAGAGCTCGCGCAGCGAGCCCGGGTCGGCCGGCGGCGGCGGCTCGTCGGTCCAGCCGATCAGACCGCCGACGGCGGCACCGACGACGCCGAGCAGTCCCCGTGCGGACATCTCAGCCTCCCGAGAGGTGAACGTCTCTCCAGCATCCGGAGTTCGCCTGTGCCTGACATCTGGCCGGCGTCTCAACCCGCTGTGTCGGCTGCGACTTTCGGCCGACCGGGAAGACCCCTAATGGTGCTCGGCGGCGAGGCGGGCGCCCGCCGCGTCGTCGACCACGACCGAGGCCCCCGCCGGATCGGCCGACGGGGTGAAGACATGCACGACCGGTACGGGTAGGGCACCGCGAGCGCCGGCCGCGGCTCGGTACGGCCGGCCGGTGAGGATGATCCCGTCGACCCGCCGGGCCACGAGGTTGCGCGGGTAGTGGTGCTCACGGACCGGATCGTCGCCGGTGTCGCAGAGCAGGACGGCCATCTCGCCGGCGCCCAGCGCGTCCTCGGCGCCGAGCAGGATGGGCATGCTGGAGCGCCCGAAGCTGTCCGTGGTGGCAGGCCAGCACGTAACGTCGGGTCGGAAAACGATGTCCGACGCTTTCCGCAGGAGGCTCGTATGCCGGGTCCGATCGCACCCACCCCCGGTGCCGCCTGCCGGCTGCGTCCGGTCGGGGCGGCCCGGATCGCCGGCGGCCTCCTGGCCGACCGCCAACGGGTGAACGGCCGGGCCGCGGTCGCGTCCGGCTACGACCGCCTCGAGGCGGCGGGCAACCTCGACAACCTGCGCATCGCCGCCGGTGCCATGACCGGGGAGCGGCGCGGGCCGGTCTTCATGGACTCCGACGTCTACAAGTGGCTCGAGGCGGCCGCCTGGGAGTACGCCCGGAATCCCACGCCGGCGCTGCTCGATGCGCAGCGCGAGGTCACCGACTTGGTCGCCGCGGCGCAGCAGCCCGACGGCTATCTGAACTCGATGGTCCAGCAGCGGTACGCGAACCTGCCGTGGAGCCACGAGCACTACTGCGCCGGGCATCTGATGCAGGCCGCCGTCGCGCAGGTCCGGTGCACCGGCGACCGGGCCCTGCTGGACGTCGCGGTCCGTTTCGCCGACCACCTCGTCGCGACGTTCGGTGCGGACCGCCGGCATGACGTCGACGGGCATCCCATCGTCGAGATGGGCCTGGCCGAGCTGTACCGCGAGATCGGGCGGGCCGACTACCTAGAACTCGCGCGCTATTTCGTGGAGGCGCGCGGGCACGGCCTCATCGAGGGTTACGGGCTCGAGCCGACGTATTTCAGCGACCGGGTGCCGGTCCGCGAGCAGACCACCGTCGAGGGCCACGCGGTGCGCGCGCTCTACCTGGCCGCCGGCGCCGCCGACGTCGCGCTGGAGACCGCCGACAAGGACCTGCTCGGCGCGCTCGACGGCCAGTTCGCCCACATGCTGGCCACCAAGACGTACATCACCGGCGGGCTGGGGTCCCGATGGGACGGCGAGTCGTTCGGCGACGAGTACGAGCTGCCGCCCGACCGGGCCTACGCGGAGACCTGCGCCGCGGTCGGTGGCATCCAGTGGGCCTGGCGGATGTTGCTCGCCACCGGCGAGCCGAGGTACGCCGACGCCGCCGAGCGGATGCTGCTCAACGGTTTTCTGGCCGGGGTGTCGCTGACCGGTACGGAGTTCTTCTACGTCAACCCGCTGCAGATGCGCCGCGGCGCCCACCCCGACCAGAACCGCAGCCCCGCCCACGGCCGGCGCGGCTGGTTCGACTGCGCCTGCTGCCCGCCGAACGTCATGCGGACCCTCGCCAGCCTCGACAGCTACCTGGCCACCGCCGACCCCGACGGGATCCAGATCCAGCTGTACGCCGGGAGCACCATCGAGGCGTCGGGCGTCCGCCTGGCGGTGGAGACCGGCTATCCGTGGGACGGCGCCGTCCGGGTGCGCGTCCTCGAGACTCCGGAGGCGGCCTGGACGCTGTCCCTGCGCGTCCCGGGCTGGGCCCGCGGGGCAACGCTCGACGGGAGGTCCGTCGAGGCCGGTGCCTACGCGTCGGACCGCCGGGCCTGGCGGGCCGGCGACGCCGTCGAGCTGAACCTGCCGATGCCGATCCGGATGACCGAAGCCGACGAGCGCGTCGACGCCGTGCGCGGCGGTATCGCGATCGAGCGCGGGCCGCTCGTGTACGCGGTCGAGCGAGACGACGCCGACGACCTGTCATTGACCGCGGTGGGCGGCGCCGAACACGACGCGGACCTGCTCGGTGGCATCACCACGATCCACGCCACCGGCCGGTCCCGGCGGCACGTCGCGCAACCGTGGCCGTACGGGCAGACCGTACCGTCCATCGTGGAGCCCACGGACATCGTCGCCGTGCCCTATTTCGCCTGGGCCAACCGCGGCATCGGGCCGATGCGGGTATGGCTCCCCGACGGGCGGCCCTGACGGCGAACGTGACACCCCTATGGGTGAAGCGCGGTTCAGCGGACTCACAGACGACTCATTGATGGGCCACAAGGTGCCGGGGAATGGTTGGCGTACCAGCCAACGAAGCGAGGCGTCGCCATGACCGACACGATGACCCGGCCACCCGATTCCGCAGAGCAGCCGTACCCCGTCTCCAGCGTCTCGCCGCCGCCGACCGTGCCGCCCGACGTCGATCCGCCCGGTGGCGAAGGCGGTGGAAACCGCCGATGGCCACGGCGCGTCGCCGGTGGCGTCGTCATACTCGCGCTGGTCGCGGGCGGGGGCACCGCCGGCGGAGTGGTCGCCGACCGCTACCTCATCGACCACCCGAGCACGACCACCGTCACGTCCGCGCCGGCCGCCACGCTGAACCCCGCCAGCGTGACCAACGGAGACGCGCTCGCCGCCGTGGCCGCGAAGGTATCGCCCAGCGTCGTCACCATCACGGTCGACAACGCCAACCAGCAGGCCGTCGGCTCCGGTGTGGTGCTCACCTCGAACGGCCTGATCCTCACCAACAACCACGTCGTCGCGTCGCCGGGAACCGTCAGCGTGCGGCTGTCGACCGGCAAGACGGTGCCGGCCCGTGTCGTCGCCACCGACACCACTCACGACCTCGCGCTCGTGCAGGCCACCGGGCTGACCGGCCTCACCCCGGTGACGTTCGGCACGAGCTCGCGCGTGGCCGTCGGCGACACCGTCCTCGCGTTCGGCGCGCCCCTCGGCCTCTCCGGCACGGTGACATCGGGCATCATCTCGGCGCTGGACCGCAGCGTGAACACCGGCACCGAGAAGCTCTCCGGCCTGCTGCAGACGGACGCCGCGATCAACGAGGGCAACTCCGGCGGCGCGCTCGTCGACACCAGCGGCAAGGTGATCGGCATCAACGTCGCGATCGCCACGGCCAGCCAGCAGGACAGCGGCAGCGTCGGCGTCGGCTTCGCCATCCCGTCCGACACGGTGACCAGCGTCGTCAAACAGCTCGAGGCGCAGGCGGGTCAGACCGGCTGACCCGGTCCGAACCACCGGACGAGTGCGGCCCGCAGCGCCGCGCCGTCCGGCTGCGAGGACTCGGACTCCCAGGCGACGTAGCAGTCCGGGCGCAGCAGCATCGCGGTGGCCTTGGTGTCGTCAGTGCGCCCGGTCAGCACGTCCACGCGGTCGCGCCACGGATCCACCTCCGCGGCGAGGTCGCCGCCGCCGGTCATGTCGAGCAGCAGGGGGCGGGCGGTGCGGGTCAGCTCGGCGAGCCGGGTAGGCCCCGATTCGGTGTGCAGCGTGATATCCGGAGCCCACCGTCCCATGTGGTCGTACCGGATGTCGGCGCCCGAGATCGTGTCCGCGATGTGCTGCACGGTGGTCGGCTCCTCGAGCAGCTCGCCGAACAGCGTCCGCAACGCGGTGATCTCGCGGCCCGGCCCGACCAGGACGCCCTGGGCCATGGTGTGCATGGTGACCCGCTCGCCGGCCGGGCGGCGTTCGGCCTCGTAGCTGTCCAGCAGGCCCGGCGGTGCCCACCCCTGTACCTCGGCCGCGAGCTTCCAGCCGAGGTTGATCGCGTCCTGCAGGCCCAGGTTCAGGCCCGGCCCACCGATCGCCGAGTGCACGTGGGCCGCGTCGCCGACCAGCAGTACCCGGTCGGCCCGGAATCGTTCGGCCAGCCGGGTGTTCCCGCCGGTGAGACGCCGCAGCAGGTGCGGGCCGGGCCCCTCGGGCTCCCGCACGGGGAGGTCGGCGCCGAGCACGCGGCGGACCGCCGCGCGCAGTTCGGCGATCGTGAGCGACGCGTCGATATCCGCTTCGCCGACCTCGGACACGCTCAGCAGCTGCCGGCCGTCCGGGAACGGCGCGAACGCGAGGAGTCCCCGTTCCGTGCGGTGGTGCAGGAACGGCGGGATGACGCCGTAGCCGGGCACCGCGAGGCCGCCCGTCGCCGGGTCGATCAACTCCTTCGGCACCCGGACGTGCGCGGACCGCGACACCGTGCGATCGTTGCTGATCCCGGGAAAGTCGATGCCGGCGAGCTTGCGGGTCACGCTGCGGCCGCCATCCGCGCCCACCAGGTAACGCGCTTGCACGGCGTACCGTCCCCGCGGCCCGCTCACCTCGACTGTCACGGCGTCGTCCCGCTGCGACAGCCCGACCAGCTCATGGCCGCGGCGGATCTCGACGCCCAGCTCGGCGGCGCGTTCCGCGAGCACCTCTACGATCCGGCGTTGCGGGACCATCAGCAGGTACACCGGATTGTCGGGCAGCTCGCCGAAGTTCAGGGGGAACGCGGCGAACATGAACCGTGGCGCCGGCCGCGGCGGTCCGGGCGTGCCGCTGAGCCGCTCGTACAGGCCACGCCGGTCGACCATCCGGACGATCTGGCCGACGATGCCGTTGGCGCGTTGCTCGCTCGACGGTTCGGTCAGCCGTTCCAGCACCAGCGGCCGGACTCCGGCCAGGGCGAGCTCACAGGCCAGCATGAGGCCGTTCGGCCCCGCGCCCGCGATGACAACGTCTGATTCCATGACAAAACCCCCGATTCTTGGGTACGACGATCCGGCCCGGCCCTACTCATGCCGGGATGGCTGTGTGTGGGTCAGATAGCGAGGTCTGGTGGCGGCAGGCCCGCGGCCAGTTGGGCCAGCGCCTCGGTCAGCAGCTTCCCGATGTCGGCGGTCGCCTCGGTGCGCAGCCAGTGCTGCATTACCACATTGGTCGCGGCCATGACGGCGGCCGCCACCAGGTTCGGGTACAGGTCGCGGTCCGCGTCGGTGCCGGTCCGCGCGGCCACCGACGCGGCGATCTCCCGCTCCGCGATCGCGCCGGCCCGCAGCATCTCGGCCTGCAACGACGGCGTGTTGACCATCACCTGGACTCCGGCGACCCACGTCTGCCGGTCCGTCACCGGGTGTTCGGTGACCTCGGGGCCGGGCTCGAGCTGCGCCAGCGCCGCTTGGGTGATCGAGTCCCACAGCGGCTCGCCCGCCGGCCGCTCGCGCAGGTCCTGCGCCATCCGCAGGCACCGGTCCAGGTGGCGGGACGCGATCGCCTCGCCCTTGCTGGCGAAGTAGTTGTTGAACGTACGCGGGGACACGCCGGCGGCCGCGGCGATGTCCTCCACCAGGACGTTGTCGGCCCCACGCTCGACAGTGAGCCGGATGGCCGCCCAGCTGAGCGCCGCCCGGGTCGCCATCTTCTTGCGTTCGCGAAGCCCCATGGGCCCACCATAGCTAAAAATGCGGGCCACGCAAAGATGCGCGGCCCGCAAAATTATCCGGCCAGATGACCCCAGCGGTCCTCGAGCTCGCGCCACATGCCCTGGGCCTCGACCCGGCCGCCGATCAGGACGACCACCTGGTCGGCCTGGATCAGCGCGGCCCGCTTCGACGTCGAGCCCACCACGGTCACGCCGTGCTCGCGCAACGCCCGCCACAGCTCCAGCTCCGTCGTGACGTCCAACGCGGACGACACGTCGTCGGCGATCAGCAACTCCGTGCGTGGCGCGAGCGCCCGCGCCAGCGCCAGCCGCTGGAGCTGGCCGCCGGAGAGCCGGGTGCCCTTGTGCCCGATGAGCAGTTGCAGGCCGCCGCCGGCCGCGTTGAGGTCGTGCTCGAGCTGTGCGGTGGAGACCGCGTCCGCGGCGTCCACCTCGTGGCCGAGCTGGATGTTGTCGGCGACCGTGCCGGACAGCACCCGGGGCAGCTGTGCCACGTACCCGACCTGGTTGGGCCGCAGGAACACCTCGGGCTCGCTCACCCGCTCGCCGTTCCAGCGCAGGTCGCCGGTGTGGTGCACGATCCCGGCCAGCGCGCGCAGCAGCGACGACTTGCCCGAGCCGACCGGCCCGACCACCAGCACGAGCTGGCCGCGCTCGACGGTCAGGTCGATGTCCTGCGCCCCCACCGTGCCGTTCTCGTGCACCGCGCTGAACCCGACCAGGTCCAGCCGGTGCAGCGGGTTCCGCGGGGCGGTCGGCGGCGCGGGCGCCGTACCGGCGGAGATGTCGACACCGGGCACCGACGCGGAGTACGCGGCGACGCCGGTCATGGCGACCGTCCGCCGGGTCCACACCCGCGCCGAGGGCATCTGCGACACCAGCGACGCCGTCGTCCATGCGAACCACCGCGCCGCGCCCAGCGTCGCCACCGCGATCAGCGTCGCCGCCGCCGACAGGTGCCCGGCCAGGTACAGCGCCCAGGCCGCGATCGGCAACAGCCCGCTGACGATCGACGGCGTGGAGCGCGCCCACACCTGGATCGAGATCTCCCGGCGCTGCCGGTCGCTGCGGATCCCGTCCAGCCGCGCCAAGTGCGCGAGCACCGGCTCGGTCGCGCCGGCCAGCTTCACCGTGCGCGCCGCGGACAGCGACGACACCAGCGCCGTCGCGAATGCTGCCCGGGCCGCGACGGTACGGCGGGCCGCGCGCTCCAGCCGCGGCCCGAACAGCGTCGCCGCCAGCCCCGAGACGACCATCGTCCCGACGAAGAACAGCGCCGGCACCAGCGACCCCGCGGCCAACGTCATCGCCACGATCATGACGAGGCTGGTGGTCTGGTCGATGAGGTTGTCGGCCAGCATGACGACCCGTTCGGTGTCGCCGCCCTGCGCCACCACCTCGGCCGGCGTGTGCTTGCTGACCCGGCGCGGGCCGATCTGGCCGTGCACGAGCCGCAAGCTGATCCGCAGCATCTGCCGGACCCACCACTCCGGGAACCAGGCGCCGGTGTAGTACAGCGTCGGGATCGCGAGAAGCAGGCCGGCCGCGATGCCGACGGCCGGATACAGCGGGTTGCCGACGCCGTCGACCACATGGGACCACAGCAGCGGCAGGATCGCACCGTCCAGCCCGAGCAGCACCATGACGATGAACAGCGCGACCGCGCCGAGGCCGTACCGGGGATCGTTCGTCGCCAGCCGGACGATCTCCCGCATCGTGCGCGCCGGCGGCGGGTCCGGCAGCGGTGGCGGCTCGGCCCTGGCCAGCGTATTGGCCAGCGCGTCGGCGGTGAGGACCACGCGGCCGTCGCCGACGTCCGGCCCGTCCCAACCGTCGTGTTCGGCCAGGAGCACGCCGCCGGCCGGTGCGCCGGCCGGCACCGCCACGCTGCTGCTCGCCAGCAGCTCGGCGAACCGGCGCGAGGCCCGCAACGGCCCGGCCTCGAGCACCTCACCGTCGGCGAGCACGACCACCTCGTCGCAGCGCTGCACGGACGACAGCCGGTGCGCCACGATGACGCCGATGCGCCCCTCGAGCAGCCGGTCGGTGGCCCGCTGCACCCACGCCTCGGTGACCGGATCCATCCGCGCCGTGGCCTCGTCGATGATCACCACGTGCGGGTCGCGGACCAGG
>JBKOWB010000346.1:0-9353 GCA_046724195.1 Actinomycetota bacterium | reverse complement strand
TACGACCTCCGACTCGTACTGCGCGGCGACGCCGGCCACCAGGCGCTGCTTCTCGGCCTCCGGGATGCCCAGCTTGTCGTACGTGTTCTTGATGTCGTCGGGCAGGTCGTCCCAGCTCGCCGCCTGCTTCTCGGTCGAGCGCACGAAGTACTTGATGTTCTGGAAGTCGATGCCGGTGAGGTCGGCACCCCAGTTCGGCATGGGCTTGCGGTCGAACAGGCGCAGGCCCTTGAGCCGCCGGTCGAGCATCCACTCCGGCTCGTTCTTCTTCGCGGAGATGTCGCGCACCACGGCCTCGGACAGCCCGCGCTGGGCCGTGGCCCCGGCGGTGTCGGCGTCGGCCCAGCCGTACTCGTACTTGCCCAGGGCGGCGAGGTGCTCTTCCTGGGTGACGATCTGGTCGGTCATCTATCTGTCCTAACCCTGTTTGCGGCAGCGCGCGAAGGTCCCGGGATATGCGTGGTGCACACCCCGTCGCCGTGCGCGATGGTGGCGAGACGCTGCACGTGGGTGCCGATGAGCCGGGAGATGACCTCGGTCTCGGCGTCGCACAGCTGCGGGAACTCGGCGGCCACGTGCGCCACCGGGCAGTGGTGCTGGCACAGCTGCCCGCCGGACGCGATCGCGGTCGCGTTGGCAGCGTAGCCCTCGGCGGTCAGCGCCTCGGCGAGCGCCTCCGCCCGGGCGATCGGGTCGTCGCCGGCCGCCCGCACCGCGGTCCGGCAGCGGTCCTCGAGCCCGGAGACCTGGGACGCGGCGAACGCGCTGACCGCGTCCGGGCCGCCGTGCTCGGCGATCCAGCGCAGTGCGGCGGTGGCGATGCCGTCGTAGAAGTGTGGAAAGCTGTCACGCGCGGCGGCGGTCAGCACGAAGGCCTTGGCCGGACGGCCGCGGCCCCGCGGCCGAGTGCTCCGGACCTCGCGCGTCTCCACCAGGTGGTCGGCGAGCATGGCGTCGAGATGCTTGCGGATCGCCGCGGGGCTCAGCCCGAGCTGCGCGCCGACCTCGGCCGCGGTGGCCGCGCCGCGCTCGAGCAGCAGCTGCGCGACCCGGTCACGGGTACGCCGGTCGGGCGTGGTGGCAGCCGCCACCGCACCGCTTCCGGACAGCACCTCGTTTTTCACTACTCCAACGTTACGTAATTCCGGCAGCGGCCGCAAACCGGCCTCCTGGTGATCCACGACACCGCCGCCGCGGAGCGGGCAAAATCAAGATCAATTCTCCGCGTACGATGCGTGGGGTGAGCAATCGCACCCTCTTGCGACCCTTGGCCCTGGCGAACCTCGTGGCCAACATCGCGCTGGTCGTCACGGGTGCCGCGGTGCGTCTCACCGGCTCCGGGCTGGGCTGCCCGACGTGGCCCAAGTGCACCGACGAGTCGTACTCGACGACGGCCGCGATGGGCGTTCACGGCGTGATCGAGTTCGGCAACCGGCTGCTCGGCGTAGCGCTCGCTCTGATCACGGTCGGCTGCCTGGTCGCCGCGCTGCTGCAGCGGCCCCGACGCCGTCCGCTGGTGCTGCTGGCCGCGCTGGTGCTGTTCACCGTGCCGGCCCAGGCGGTGATGGGCGGCATCACGGTGCTCACCCAGCTCAACCCCTGGGTGGTGGGCGCGCACTTCCTGCTGTCGGTAGCGCTCATCGCGGCGGCGTGGGCCCTGTGGCGTCGCACGTACGAGGGCGACGGACCGGTTCAGCCGCTCGTACCCGCCGCGATGCGCACGCTCGGCCGCCTGACCGCCCTGGCCAGTCTGGCGGTCATCGTGGCCGGCGTGATCGTGACCGGCAGTGGCCCGCACGCGGGCGACGCGAACGCCAAGCGCAACGGGCTCGACTCGCAGGCGGTCGCCCAGTTCCACGCGGACCTGGTGTTCCTGCTGATCGGCCTGTCGGTGGCGCTGTGGCTGGCGCTGCGCGCGCTGGGCGCTCCACGCGCCGCGATCCGGGCCGCCGGCGCCCTGGTGATCATCGAGCTGGCCCAGGGGCTGATCGGCTTCGTCCAGTACTTCACCCACCTGCCGGTCCTGCTCGTCGGCGCGCACATGCTCGGCGCCACCCTGGTCTGGACCGGAGCGCTCGCGCTGCTGTGGAGCCTCCGCGCCCGCCCGCTCGAGGCCGCATCAGCGTCGCCGTCCGCGGCGGCGGTACCCGCCGAACATCCCGTCTCCGCCGCCCGCTGAGGAGCTCCCCTGGGACGTCAGAGGCGGGCGAGGATGGCGTCCGCCAAGCGGCCGGCGGAACCCTGGGCGGTGCGGAAGAACAGCGAGGGCTCCGTCAGCTCCAGTTCGACCAGCAGCGGCTCCCCATCAGGCCCCGGGATCAGGTCGATACGGGCGTACAGCAGGCGCTTTGCCCCGCCGGGGATCGCGGCCAGGACGGCCGCCGCGGTCTCGAGCTCGGCGGGCGTCGGCGTTCGCGGCGTGATCTGCTCGTAGAGCGCCGCGTCGACCGCGCCGGTGTCCGGGCCGGTCAACATGGCGCCCTTGCGGATCGCGTGGCTGTAGCTGAGTTCGCCGCTCGCGTCGGGCGTGCACAGCACGGCCGTCTCACCGGCCGTGTCGACGGCCGCGAGATACGGCTGGATCATGGCCGTGCGCCCGGCGTCGGTCAGCCGGTGCACGTGCGCGCGAGCCACCTCGAGCTGGTCCGGCAGCAGGTAGCGGCCGGTGTCCTGGCTGCCCACACTGATCGCGGGCTTGACGACCCAATCCCCGGCGGCCGGCGGCGTCCACGACCCGCCGGGCTCGACGAAGTCGGTGGGCGTCACCGGTACGCCGGCCGCGGCCAGATCGCGCAGGTAGTGCTTGTCGGTGTTCCACACGACGATGTCGGCCGGATTCGCCAGCCGCGGCACCCGCGCGGCCCAGGCCACGAACGCGTCACGCCGCGCCGGGTAGTCCCATGGCGAGCGCAGCACCGCGAGGTCGTAGCCGGCCCAGTCCACGGTCGGGTCGTCCCACCGGACCGCGTCCACCACGACGCCGCGGGCCCGGAGCGCGTCACGCAGCGGGTGGTCATCGGGGTACAGGTCGGGAAAGAGGTCGCTGGTGACGAGCGCGACCCGGGATCGCTCCCGGGTCGCTGGGTCGGATTCTGCTCGGGTCATCTCGCGGACTGTAGGGCGTCGGCGGGCTCGGGTTCCGCCGACCCCACGGTCAAGGGTGGTTCAGCGGGCCATGCTCCGCCGGGACATCGACCGCCACAGGTCGTTGCTGGGGCGCATCTGCTCCATCAGTTCGCGCTCCCACTCGTTCTCCACCTCGACGCCCGCGATCTCGCAGGCCTCGCGGGCCACGTCAGTGCCGTCGGCGAACTGGTCGGACCACTCGCCGTCCTCGCCGACCAGGACGATGCGTGCGCCCCGCTTGCCGACGTACTCGATGACCGCCTTCGCGCCGCCGTGTTCGCCGGCGAAAGACCTGATCCCAGCGGTCAGTGTCGTAACGGAACCTTCTGCCATGGAGGGCAGCCTAGGCAGGGGATCGTCAGAGGCAAGTAGCCTGCGCCGGTTTTTGTGATGCCAATTACCTGAACGTTTAAGTACCCCGGAATTTGTTATGGACCGATACGCCCGGATTGCACCGGACTGATCATCCGACCTGCTGGGCAGGACCGGCGGGCGCACGCGCAGCTGGGACCTAGACGAGCACGTCGATCGCCACGGCGATGAAGAGCACGGTCAAGTACGTGACGGAGGCGTGGAACAGCCGCATCGGCCTGGGCTCGGCGCCCCGCCGCGAACGCCCGACCAGGCGCAACGCCTCCAGGAGGAACAGGGCGCCGGCGACCACCGCGGTGACGCCGTACACCGGACCGAGGCCGAGCGGCCAGGCGGCGAGCGACGCGGCGACGGTCAGCACGGTGAAGAGGAGGATCTCGCGATTGACCCGTCGGGAAGAGCGGACCACCGGCAGCATCGGGATTCCGGCCCGGGCGTAGTCGTCCTTGTACTTGACGGCCAGCGCGTAGAAATGCGGCATCTGCCAAAAGAAAACAACGGCAAAAAGCGCCCAAGCCATCGGCGCTACCGAGCCGGTCACCGCGGCCCATCCGATGAGTACGGGTGCCGCGCCGCAGATGCCGCCCCAGAACGTGTTCTGCGGGGTCCGGCGCTTGAGCCACAGCGTGTAGACGAGGTCGTAGTAGGCGATGGCCGCCGCGGTGAGGGCCGTCGCGAGCCAGTTGGTGAAGGCGCCCATCAGCACGACCGACACCACCGCGAGCACCAACCCGAACGTCAGCGCCGCGCGCGGGGTCACGCTGTGAGCCGGCAGCGGACGCCGCTTCGTGCGCCGCATCAACTGGTCGATGTCGCGGTCGATGTAGCAGTTCAAGGCGCTCGCCGCGCCGGCGGCGAGCGAGCCGCCGACCAGCACGACCAGGACCAGCCGCAGGTCAGGCCAGCCTCCGGCGGCCAGCACCATGGCCGGGACGGTGGTCACCAGCAGCAGTTCGACGATCCGCGGCTTGGTCAGCGACACGTACGCGCCGACGACGCCGGCCATATCGCGGCGCGTCCGCGGGCGGGCCGTGTTGATCCGGATCGGCTCCCGAAGGCCGGGCGGCCGCCCGTGGGCGGGACGCTCGGTGATCATGCTCACGGACAGCCACCTTCCGGCATCGGCTCGGGCGCAACTGCGCTTCCCGGCGGCGGAACCGAGGCGGGAAGCATTTCACGGCCGCTGCCGGTGGGGCCGGCGGGCACGCTCCGACAGACTACGCGCCGCCATCGGCGCTGCTCGGGCGACCCGGCGCAGGTGCGTGACCGCCGTCGCTAAACCGGTTCGGTGCGCGGCGGTTTACCGGCAGTGGATAGGGTCACTTGAAAAGGGTTCCGCACACACGCCCGAGGAGTACACCGAGTGGCTGGCAAAGATCCTGATCTCGATTGGTCCGACCTCGACCGCCGTACCGTGGACACCGTCAGGGTGCTGGCCATGGACGCCGTCGAAAAGGCCGGAAACGGGCACCCCGGTACGGCGATGAGCCTCGCGCCAGCCGCGTACTTGCTGTTCAGCCGGGTGATGCGGCACGACCCCACCGACCCCAACTGGCCGGGCCGGGACCGGTTCGTGCTGTCCTGCGGCCACTCCAGCCTCACCCTCTACATCCAGCTCTATCTCTCCGGGTACGGCCTCACCCTCGATGATCTGGCCTCGCTGCGGCAGTGGGGCTCGCTGACGCCGGGGCACCCCGAGCACGGGCTCACGCCGGGCGTGGAGACCACCACCGGCCCGCTCGGTCAGGGCGTCGGCAACGCGGTCGGCATGGCGATCGCCGCCCGCCGCGAGCGCGGCCTCTTCGACCCGGATGTCGACCGGGGCGCCTCGCCGTTCGACCACAACGTCTGGGCGATCTGCTCGGACGGCGACATGGAAGAGGGCGTCAGCCACGAGGCCAGCGCCATCGCCTCCGTGCAGAAGCTGGGCAACCTCACGATGATCTACGACGACAACGAGATCTCCATCGAGGACGACACCCGCATCGCCAAGAACGAGGACGTCGCCGCCCGCTACGCCGCGTACGGCTGGCACGTGCAGACCGTCGACTGGCGCAAGACCGACCCGGCCGACGCCAAGGGCGACTACCACGAGGACGTCGAGGCGTTGTACGAAGCGCTGATGGCGGCCAAGGCGGAGACCGAGCGGCCGTCGTTCATCGCGTTGCGCACGATCATCGGCTGGCCCGCGCCCAACAAGCAGAACACCGGCAAGATCCACGGCTCTGCAATGGGCGCCGCGGAGGTCGCGGCGACCAAGGAGATCCTGGGTTTCGACCCGAACGAGACGTTCGCGGTCGACGAGAAGGTGCTCGAGCACGCCCGCCAGGTCGCGGTCCGCGGCCGCCAGGCACACGAGGAGTGGCAGAAGGCGTTCGACGCCTGGGCGCAGGCCAACCCGGAGGCCAGGAAGCTCTACGACCGGATGGCGGCCCGCGCGCTGCCCGACGGCTGGTACGAGGTACTGCCGGAGTTCCCGCCCGACCCCAAGGGCATCGCCACACGGGCGGCGTCCGGCAAGGTGCTGGGCGCGCTCGCCCCGGTCCTGCCGGAACTGTGGGGCGGCTCGGCCGACCTGGCCGAGAGCAACGACACCACGATGAAGGGCGAGCCGTCGTTCATCCCGCCGGAGTACGCAACCAAGTTGTTCCCCGGCAACGAATACGGCCGCACGCTGCACTTCGGCGTCCGCGAGCACGGCATGGGCGCCATCCTCAACGGCATCGTGCTGCACGGCGGCACCCGTCCATACGGCGGCACGTTCCTCATCTTCAGCGACTACATGCGTCCCGCGGTGCGGCTGGCGGCGCTGATGGAGCTGCCGGTGATCTACGCGTGGACGCACGACTCGATCGGCCTGGGCGAGGATGGGCCGACGCACCAGCCGATCGAGCACCTGAGCGCGCTGCGGGCCATCCACGGCCTCGACGTCGTGCGCCCGGCGGACGCCAACGAGACCGCGTGGGCATGGCGCGGCGCGCTCGAGCACACCGACCGGCCGACCGCGCTCGCGCTGAGCCGGCAGACCCTGCCGATCATCGACCGCACGCGGTATGCCAGCGCCGAGGGCGTCCTCAAGGGCGGTTACATCGTCTCCGAGGCGTCGGGCGGCGAGCCGAAGGTGATCCTCATCGGTACGGGCTCCGAGCTGCAGTACTGCCTGACCGCCCAGGAGCGGCTCGAGGAGCAGGGCACCCCGACCCGGGTGGTGTCGATGCCGTGCCAGGAATGGTTCTACGAGCAGGACATCGCGTACCAGCAGGAGGTGCTGCCGCGCGGCGTCAAGGCCCGCGTTACCGTCGAAGCAGGGGTGCGCATGAGTTGGGACCGGGTTCTCGGTGAGGCCGGCGAGCCGGTCAGCATCGAGCACTACGGCGCCAGCGCGCCCGCGAAGATCCTGTTCGAGCAGTTCGGGTTCACCGCGGACAACGTGGTGGCCAAGGCCAACGCCGCCCTCGCCAAGGTCGGCGAAATCACCGGTCACACGACCGGAAACTGAGCCACTGAGGGCGGCTTCGCCGCACTGCAAGGTCAAGAAAAGAGGAGTATCGCGATGACCGACAGGCTGGCCGAGCTCTCCGCCGCAGGGGTTGCGGTGTGGCTCGACGATCTCTCCCGGGTCCGGCTCACGAGCGGCTCGCTGGACAAGTTGCGCCGCGAGCAGCACGTGGTCGGCGTGACCACGAACCCGACCATCTTCGCCAAGGCGCTCTCCGACGCCGACGCGTACGACGCGCAGCTGCGCGACCTGGCCACCCAGGGCGTTTCGGTGGAGGAGGCCGTGCGCCTGCTGACCGGCTTCGACGTGCGCTGGGCGTGCGACGTCATGAGGCCCGCGTACGACGCGTCGGCCGGCGTCGACGGCCGCGTGTCGATCGAGGTCGACCCGCGCTTGGCGCACGAGACCGCGAAGACCAACGCCGAGGCGAAGATGCTCTGGTGGCTGGTCGACCGGCCCAACCTTTTCATCAAGATCCCGGCGACCGAGAAGGGCCTGCCGTCGATCACCGCGACGCTGGCGCAAGGCATCAGCGTCAACGTCACGCTGATCTTCTCCCTCGACCGCTACCGCGCGGTCATGGACGCCTTCATGTCCGGCCTCGAGCAGGCCAAGGCGAACGGCCACGACCTCACCAAGATCGGGTCGGTCGCGTCGTTCTTCGTCTCGCGCGTGGACACCGAGGTCGACAAGCGGCTCGACAAGATCGGCAGCGACGAGGCCAAGGCGTTGAAGGGCAAGGCCGCGATCGCCAATGCCCGGCTCGCGTACGAGGCGTACACCGAGGTCTTCGCCACCGACCGCTGGCAGGCCCTGGCCGACGCCGGCGCGCACCCGCAGCGTCCGCTGTGGGCGTCGACCTCGACGAAGAACCCGGAGTACCGCGACGTCATGTACGTCGAGGACCTGATCGCCCCCGGGACCGTCAACACCATGCCGGAGCCGGTCATCTTCGCGTTCGAGGACCACGGCGAGGTCCGCAGCGACACCATCACGGGCAACTACGAGTCGGCCCGCAAGGTGCTCGCCGACCTGGCCGCGCTCGGCATCGACTACGACGACGTCGTGCAGGTGCTCGAGGACGAGGGCGTCGAGAAGTTCGCGGCCAGCTGGCTCGAGCTGCTCGACGGCGTGAAGAAGTCGCTCGAGGCGGCCGCCAAGGGCTCGTCGAGCCCGAGCGACGCCGCGAGCAAGTAGTGACCCTGCGCCCCGCGTCATGAGTGGTGACCTGCTCGCCAGCGTGGAGGCCGCCGCGGGACTCGCCGTTTACGGCGGGTCCCCGGCGGCCGTGCGCAGCCAGCTCGTCGCGGACGGCATCCCCGGCCTGCTGGCCAGCAAGGACCCCACCCTCTGGGGTACGGCCGCGGAGGCGCACGCCAAGTCCCGGCTGGGCTGGGTCGACGCCTACCGGCGCAGTCGCGAGCTACTGCCCCAGCTCGCGGAACTGTGCGCGGAACTGGCCGACCTGACCGACGTCGTGGTGTGTGGACCCGCGGCCGCGGCGAACGCCATCACGCGGACGTTGGGCGTACCCCTCAAGGATCTGGATACGACGGACCCCGAACGGACGGTCGCCGTGCTGACCGGGCCGTCAGCGGGGGCCGACCGCCTCCGGCAGGCGTACCGAGACGCCGGGGTGACCGAGGCCGAGGCCGGCCGGCATTTCGTGGTCGTGGCTCCGCCGGACTCGCCGCTGTCCGCCGCGGGGCAGCTGGCCGTCCCCGCCGACCCGGACGTCACCGGCGCGTGGGGAGCCCTGACCGCCACCGCGCTGGTGCCGGCCGCGTTGGCCGGGGTGGACGTCGCGGAGCTGCTGGACGAGGCCGAGCTGCTCGCGCCGTCGTTGCCCAGGGAAACCGACAACCCGGCGCTGGCGCTGGGCGTCGCCCTGGCCACGGCGGAGGGCACGGTCGCGCTGCGTTCCGACGGCACCGGCTTCGAGGGCTTCGGCGAGTGGGTCGCGGAACTGCTGACCGGTCTGCTCCCGGTCGTCGTGGAGGGCGCGGGAGCGGTCACCGTCTCGTACGGCGGCGGCCTGCCCCCGGCCTCCGTGCCGGGCGGCGGCGTCCGCCCGGACATCGCGGTCAACGGCCCGCTCGGGGCCCAGTTCCTCGCCTGGCAGTTCGCCGCGGCGATCGCCGCGCGGGTGCGTGGCGTGGATCCATTCGGCGCCACCTGACCGACCGTTGCCCGTACCTCCGCACGTAGCGAAAAAGCTGGCAGGATGATGCACGTGGGTAATCCGCTGCGCACACCACAGGACCGTCGGCTCCCCCGGATCCCGGAGCCGTGCGCTCTGGTGATCTTCGGAGTCACCGGAGACCTCTCCCGAAAGAAGCTCATCCCGGCCGTCTAC
>JBKOWB010000029.1:0-10216 GCA_046724195.1 Actinomycetota bacterium | reverse complement strand
GGCACGTTCTTCATGCTGCGCGGTCTGAACCTGGCCATCACCAAGCAAATCACCGGCAACGTCGGCACCAACGATGTGGCCGACATCGCCGGCTTCAACTCGGCGCAGAAGGTGTTCGCCTCCTCGTTCAACGTCGGCGGGGTCTCGATTCGCATCACCCTGCTGTGGTGGATCCTGTTCGTGGCCGTCGGTACCTGGGTCTTGCTACGTACCCGAATCGGGAACTGGATCTTCGCGGTGGGCGGCTCGGCGCCCAGCTCGCGCGCCGTCGGCGTTCCGGTCGACCGGGTGAAGATCGGCCTGTTCATGGCGGTCGGCTTCATGGCCTGGTTCACCGGTATGCACATCCTGTTCGCCTTCAACACCGTGCAGTCCGGCGTCGGCATCGGCAACGAGTTCATCTACATCGTCGCGGCCGTGGTCGGCGGCTGCCTGCTCACCGGCGGGTACGGCTCCGTCATCGGCGCCGCCATCGGCGCCTTCATTTTCGGCATGACGAACCAGGGCATCGTCTACGCCGGCTGGAACCCCGACTGGTTCTACTTCTTCCTCGGCGCGCTGCTGCTCGGCGCGATCCTGCTCAACTCCTTTGTCCGCAGACGAGCGGAGGCAATGCGATGACCACCACCGAGAAGCCAGCCACCGAGAGGGCGGTGCCGTTGGTCCGCCTCACCGATGCCGGTAAGAACTACGGCAACATCCTCGCGTTGCGCGGCGTCAACCTGGAGGTCAGCCCGGGCGAGGTGACCTGCGTGCTGGGCGACAACGGCGCCGGCAAGTCCACCCTGATCAAGATCATCGCGGGCCTGCACCACCACGACGAGGGCACATACGAGGTGGAAGGCCAGGCGGTGCAGTTCAACTCGCCGCGCGAGGCCCTCGACCACGGCATCGCCACCGTGTACCAGGACCTGGCGGTCGTGCCGCTGATGCCGGTGTGGCGCAACTTCTTCCTCGGCAACGAAGTGCGGAAGGGCCTGGCGATGAACATCCCGTTCATGCGCCGGACCACCAAGCAGGAGCTGCTCGACATGGGCATCGACCTGCGCGACGTCGACCAGCCGATCGGTACCTTGTCCGGCGGCGAACGGCAGTGCGTGGCCATCTCCCGGGCTGTCTACTTCGGGGCGAAGGTGCTGATCCTCGACGAGCCGACGGCAGCCCTCGGCGTCAAGCAGTCCGGCGTGGTGCTGCGCTACATCATCCAGGCCCGCGAGCGCGGCCTCGGCGTCATCTTCATCACCCACAACCCGCACCACGCCTATCCGGTGGGCGACCGCTTCCTGCTGCTCAAGCGGGGCCAAAGCCTCGGTTACTACCGCAAGGACGAGGTCACCCGCGACGAGCTGACCGCGCTGATGGCCGGCGGCGCCGAGCTCGAGGAGCTCAGCCATGAGCTCCAGCGCGGTGGGGCCGAGTCCGCGGCCGCCGCGAAGATGCTCGGAGAAGAAGTGCACGAGCTGGGCATCGACCGGGTGTCCTCGGGGGACACTCCGTGACGGTTCCGCGCCTGCGGCTCGGCAGTTGTCCCGACTCGTGGGGGGTCTGGTTCGCCGACGACCCGAGGCAGACCCCCTGGCGGCGGTTCCTCGACGAGCTCGCCGAGGTCGGCTACGAGTGGGTCGAGCTCGGCCCGTACGGATACCTGCCGACCGACCCGAGCCGGCTGCGCGACGAGCTGGCCGCCCGCGGCCTCAGGGCGTCCGCCGGCACGATGCACGGCTACAGCGGCCTGCACCGTGCCGGCGACTTCGCCGAGATCCTGGCCCGTACCCGGCTGGTGGCCGCCCTGACCGCCGGCGTCGGTGCAGAGGATCTGGTGTTCGTGCCGGTGCCCGGCTACCGCGACGATGTGACGGGCGCCTACCTGGAGCCCGGGACGCTCGACGACGACGGCTGGAAGACGCTGGTGCGTAGCACCAACGACCTGGGCCGGGCGCTGGCCGAGGAGTACGGGCTGCGGCTCCAGTTCCACCACCACGCCGACAGCTATGTGGAGACCCGGCCGCAGATCGACCGGCTGCTGGCCGAGAGCGACCCGCAGTTCGTGTCCCTCTGCCTGGACACCGGTCACCTCGCGTACGGCGCCGGCGACGCGGCCGCCCTCATCGCCGACCACCCGGACCGGGTCGGCTACATCCACATCAAGCAGATGGATCCGCAGATCGTCGCGCAAGCGCGCCGGGAGGATCTGGCTTTCGGGCAGGCCGTGGCGCTCGGGGTCAGCTGCGAACCGCCGGCTGGCATCCCGGACGTAGCGTCGGTGGTCCGGGCCTTGGAGGAGCGCGGCCAGGACACCTTCGTGATCGTCGAGCAGGACATGTACCCGGTCGACTTCGAGGTGCCCAAGCCGGTCGCCGCACGCACGCGGGCCTACCTGCGCGCGTCCGGCATCGGCGTCCACGATGAGCAGCGGCCGGACGGGAAGGACGCGTCATGACACTCCGGGTCGGAGTCATCGGCACCGGGATGATCGGTCAGGACCACATCAGGCGGATGACGAAGGTGTTGTCCGGGGTGCGGGTCGCCGCCGTCACGGATGTCGACGCGGATACCGCGGCCGCGGTGGCGGCGCGCGTGCCGGGCGCCACGGTGCACCCCACCGGCGAGGATCTCATCGCCGACGACATGGTCGACGCGGTGGTCGTCTGCTCGTGGGGACCCACCCACGAGCAGTACGTCCTCGCGTCGATCGCGGCCCGCAAGCCGGTGTTCTGCGAGAAGCCGCTGGCGACCACACAGGAGGCGTGCCGGCGGATCATCGAGGCGGAGGTGGCGCACGGCAGCCGGCTCGTCCAGGTCGGCTACATGCGCCGGTACGACGTCGCGTACCGGGCGCTGAAGCGGGTGGTGGACAGCGGTGACATCGGCGCGCCGCTGATGATGCACTGCGCGCACCGCAACCCGAGCGTGCCGCCCTACTACGAGAAGGAAAGCATGATCACGGACACCGCGGTGCACGAGATCGACATGGTGCGGTGGATGTTCGACGACGAGATCGCGGCCACCCGCGTGCTGATCCCGAAGAAGAGCAAGAACGGCGGGGAGTTGCAGGACCCGCTGTTCCTGCTCCTGGAGATGGCGAGCGGCACGCTCGTGGACGTCGAGATCTCGGTGAACATCCGGTACGGCTACGACATCCGCGGCGAGGTCGTCGCCGAGGACGGCACGGTCGCCCTCGGCGAGCTCAGCCCGGTGTCCGTACGCCGGGCCGGCCAGGTGTCCACGCCGGTGCCGGCGGATTGGCGGGAGCGGTTCATCCTCGCGTACGACGTCGAGTTCCAGGAGTGGATCGACGCAGTTTCGAGCGGCGGCGCGCCGCTCGGCCCGAGTTCCTGGGACGGGTACGCGGCGGCCGTGGTGTCCGACGCGGGGGTAGCGGCGCTGCGGACCGGGGAGCGGGTCGAGGTCTCGCTCATCGAGCGTCCGAAGCTCTACGTGGAGGGATGACCTCGTGAAGATCGCACTCGACCCGTACATGCTCCGCGACAAGGTGCCGCTGCTCGAGCTCCCGCGCGTGGTGGCCGACCTCGGCTACCGCTACATCGAGATGTCACCGCGCGACGACTTCCTGCCGTTCTTCCTGCATCCACGCGTGGACAGGGCCGGGGTCGCGGCGTTCAAGACGGCGCTGGCCGACGCCAACGTGGAGATCGCGTCCGTGCTGCCGCTCTACAAGTGGTCCGGCCCCGACGAGGACGTCCGGCAAGCCGCGGTGCGGTACTGGAAACGGGCCATCGAGATCACCGTCGATCTCGGCTGCACCGTCATGAACTCGGAGTTCAACGGCCGGCCCGAGGCCGCCCCGGAGAGCGAGGCGCAATTCTGGCGGTCCATGGAAGAGCTGCTGCCGATCTTCGAGAGGGAGGGCGTACGCCTGGTCCTCGAGCCACATCCGGACGACTTCGTCGAGGACGGCATCGCGGGCGTCGACCTGGTCCGGGGCATCAACAGCGACCTCGTCACCTTCCTCTACTGCGCGCCGCACACATTCCACCAGGGCGGCGATCTGGCGGCCGTGATCAAGCATGCCGGGCCGTTGCTGACCCAGGTGCACATCGCGGACTCGTTCGACCATCGTGCGTCGTCGGGGCTGCGCTACATCGTCAACCCCACCGGTTCCACGGCTCGGGTACACCAGCACCTGGACATCGGGCAGGGCGAGGTCGACTGGGACCTGTTCTTCCGCACGCTGGCCGAGGTGAACTTCGACGGCATCGCCACGGTGTGCGTGTTCGCCTGGGAGGAACGGGCCGAGGACAGCTCGCGCTACAACCTGGCGCAGGTGAACCAGTACCTGCAGAAGTACGTCCGCTGAGCATGGGTTGACCAATGCGTCAGTGGCGACTAACGTTAGCCATCACTGACGCAAGGAGGTCAATCATGGGCGCACCGGTAGCGTTCTTCGAGATCATCAGCGACGACCACGAGCGCGCGCAGCGCTTCTACGCGGAACTCTTCGACTGGAAGGCGGACGCCGACCCGGCCATGGGCGGCTACGCCTTGGTGGACACCGGCAACGGCGACAGCGCCGTCGGCGGCGGCATCGGGCCGGCATCCGACGACGACACGGCCGGCGTACGGGTCTACATGCGGGTCAACGACCTGGAGTCGTACCTGGACCGGGCCGAGAAGCTCGGCGGCACGCGGCTCGTCCCGCCGACGGACCTGCCCGGAGGGTACGGTCAGATCGCCATGTTCGCCGACCCGGACGGGAACAAAGTAGGCCTGTGGAAGTAGTCGGTCCGTCGGAGCCGGAGCTCGACGAAGCGCTGCGGGCGCTCGCCGAGCCCCGGCGCCGCGCCATCCTGCGGCTCGTCGCCCACGACGAGTTGCCGGCCGGCGAGATCGCCGCCGCGTTCGAGGTCAGCCGGACTGCGGTGAGCCAGCACCTCACCGTCCTCAAGAACGCCCGCCTGATTGACGAGCGCCGGGACGGTACCCGCCGCCTGTACCGGGCCCGCCCGTCGGGCCTCGCCCAACTTCGCGGATTCCTCGACGAGATGTGGTCATCATCGCTGGATGTGGGCCGCCGCCTCGTCGAAGGCGACAGTCAGGAGGACCGCCGTGCCGGTTGAGAACGACGTCGTCGCCCTGCGGCGCCCGCCCGTGCGGCAAGCGACGACGGTACGCAGCGACGTCGCGCACACGTTCGCCGTCTTCGTCGCGACGATCGCCCAGTGGTGGCCGCTGCGCCCGTTCTCGGCGGGCGAGGATCAGGTGCGGGACGTGGTGTTCGAGCAGCGGGTCGGCGGCCGGGTATACGAGGTGTGGCACGACGGCACCACCGTCGGCTGGGGCGAGGTGGTCGCCTGGGAGCCGCCATGCCGGTTCGTCATGACGTGGTGCATGACGCCGGCGACCACCGAGGTCGAGCTGCGGTTCGTCGCGCTCGGTCCGGCGCTGACCCGGGTCGAGGTCGAGCACCGTGGCTGGGAGGCGCTCGCGGACGCCGACCTGGACGCCGACTGCGCCCTGCCCGGCGGCTACGCCGGCGGTGCGTACGTCCGCGGCTGGGCCACCATCCTGGCCCGGTTCGCCGCCGCCGCGGAACGGACGGACCGCGCCACCTGATCTCGGTTCAGAGGCTGACCGGCGTCCCGGTCGTCGCCGACCGCATCAGCGCCTCGTAGGTGGTCGCCTGTGCGACCGCGTCGTGGCGGCCGAACTCGAGCGGCCGGTGACCGGCGATCGCGGCGGAGACCGTCTCGAACTCGATCCGGTACGGGTCGTCCTCCTCGCCGGTCAGCCCGTACCGGCCGGCGGGGTCGACCGGGATCGCTTCCGTCTCGCCCTTGCGGGTGAGCTCCAGCAGGCCCGTGCGGCAGATCCACGGGTCCGGGATCCGCAGCGTGCCTTCCGTGCCGATCAGCTCGAGCTGGTCGGCGCGGGGCAGGTCCAACGCCGCGTCGAACGTGCCGAGGACGCCGCCCGGCATGCGCAGCACGGCGGAGAACCGCATGTCCACGCCGTCCTCGACCTGCTCCGCGTAGACGCGGGCCGGCTCGCCGCCGAACAGCCGCATCGCGCTCGCGCAGTAGCACCCCAGATCGGACAGGGCGCCGCCGCCGAGCTCGGGGGACCGGCGGACGTCGCCGGGAGCCGTGGTGATCCGCAGAGCGGCCCGGATGTGGGCCAGCCGCCCGATCGCACCGTCCGCCACCAGCTGCCGGGCGAGCGCGGTCTGCGGGTGCAGCCGCCACATGAAGCCCTCGGTGCACAGCCGGCCGGCCGCGTCCGCCGCGTCGAAGCAGCGCACCGCGTCGTCCCGCGTGGACGCGAACGGCTTCTCGCAGAGGACGTGCTTCCCGGCCCCGAGCGCCTTGACCGTCCATTCTGGGTGCAGGGCGTTGGGCAGCGCCACGTACACCGCGTCGACGGCATCCGAGGCCAGCAGGTCCTCGTACGATCCGAACGCGTGTCGCAGGCCGAAGGCCTCGGCCCGGGCCGCGTCGCGGCTGGCGACCGCGACGAACGCGCCCGGATCGGCCCCGATGGCGGTACGGGCGATCGATCCGGTCCCCAGCACTCCCCAGCGGACCGCGCCCATCCTCAGACTCCGGCCTTGGCGCCGGCGGCGATCAGGTTCTCGGCTGCGAGCCGCAGGCCCTCGACCTGGTCCAGTTCGGTGTCCTCGTGCTCGATGTTCACCGCCATGTCCGGGTCGACATCGTGCAGCGCCCGCAGGAACGGCACCCAGAACTCGTCGACGCCGTGGCCGCGGCCGACCGCGACGAACTGCCAGGACGGTTCCTGCGGCCACTGGTTGAGCGTGTTGTCGCCGCCGAGGTTGAGCGGGTTGCGGTCCGCCGGCGTGCGGGTGAACCGGTCGTCGAGCACGCCGTAGAGCTTGACGTTGTCGGCATTGATCCGGGTGTCCTTGGCGGCCGCGTGGAAGACCAGGTCGTCGAGGTACTCCACGGCCGCCACCGGGTCGATGCCCTGCCAGAACAGGTGGCTGGGGTCCATCTCGGCGCCGACGTGGGTGGCGTTCGTCTGCTCGACGAGCCGCATCAGCGTCGGCGGGTTGAAGACGACGTTGTGCGGGTGCATCTCGATGCAGATCTTGACGTCGGCGCCGGCCGCGCGGGCCTCGATGTCCTTCCAGAACGGTACGGCCACCTCCTGCCATTGGTAGTCGAGGATGTCGAGCCACTGGCTGTCCCACGGGTTGACGACCCAGTCGGCGACGGTGGCGCCCGGGTGGCCGCCCGGCAGGCCGGACATGGTGACGACCCGCTTCACGCCGAGCGCCGCCGCCACGTCGATCGTGCGGCGCAGGTCCTCGGCGTGCTTCGGGCCGACCCTCGGGTCCGGGTTGAGCGGGTTGCCGTTGACGTTGAGGCCGGTCAGCGTGATGCCGGCCTGTGCGAACCGGCCCAGGTAGTCCTCCCGCGCGCCGGTGCTGGCCAGGATGTCGTCGATCGGGATGTGCGGTGCGCCGATGAAGCCGCCGGTGTTGATCTCGGCGCTGGTGAGCCCCAGCTCACCGAGGATCTTGAGCGTCTCGTCGATCGACCGGTCGTGCAGGCAGGCGGTGTACGCGCCGAGCTTCATGGAAGTCCCCTCTACAGGCTGACGGGCTTGTCGGTGGCCGAGACGACCGCCTCGAGCACGCGGAGGTTGTGCAGGCCGTGCGCCATGTCCGGGCACGGCGGCAGGGCGTCGATGCCGGCGATCTGGTCGAGGAACGCCTTGGCCTGGAAGATGAAGAAGTCGTTCTGGCCGTGGCCCACCGTGGGGAAGTCCATCGGCAGGCCTTGGGCGATGTACGGGTGCCAGGGCCCGATGAAGACCTGGCGGACCCCGTTGACGGGCTGCGCCGGACCGCCGTCGACGATGGTGAACTCGGCGGGCCGGGTCATGTCGAACGACGCGCTGCCGTTCTCGCAGAACAGGTCGATGCGCAGCGTGTTGGCGTGCCCGTAGGCCACCCGGGACAGCGACAACGTGCCGACCGCGTGATTCTCGTACGTCGTCGTGAAGGTGCAGACATCCTCGTTCTCGACCGGCACCCGCTCGTCGCTGAGCCGCACCCCGCCGGCGTGGCCGACGGCGACGGCGAGCGGCTTGGGCCGGTCCTTGACCAGCGTCGCCATCGTGGTCCCCTGCACGCCGGTGGTCCGGCCGCACAAGAACTCCGCCAGGTCGACCATGTGGCTGCCGATGTCGGCCAGCACGCCGGAGCCGGGCCCGCCGAGGTACCGCCAGCTCATCGGGCGCTGCGGGTCGTACCCGTAGTCGCACCAGTAGTTGCCGACCACGTGCCGCACCGCGCCGAGCCTCTGCTCGACCTGCTGCTTGATCGCGTTGATCGCGGGGGAGCGGCGGAACGTGAAGCCGACGGCGTTGACGCTTCCTGGAACCGCGGCGGCGGCGTCCACCATGGCCTGGGCGTCGTCGACGCTCGGCGCGAGGGGTTTCTCGCAGAGCACGTGCTTGCCCGCGGCCAGGGCCGCCTCGACGATCTCGCGGTGCAGCGAGTTGGCGACGGCCACCGTGATGGCGTCGATGTCGGGCGCGTCGACGATGGCGCGCCAGTCGGTGGCGGTGCGCTCGAAGCCGTACCGCTTGGCGGCGTCGATCGCGAACGGCTCATGCGCGTCCGCGATGGCGACAAGCCGGACCGGGGGTAGGTCGGTGGTGAACACGGTCGGCGCGTTGCGGTACGCGTTGGCGTGGGCCCGGCCGACCATGCCGGCGCCGATCACCGCCACGCCGATCGAATCTGGTGCCATGGGTTGCCTCCCGCTCTTAAAGCGCTTTAACTTCGAGTACTATCCGAGCCGATCTCGGCTTGTGTCAAGGGTGTTACAGGGGGTTCTTTCATGGACCAGCGACCGCGGCTCGAAGACGTGGCCGCACGCGTCGGCGTCTCGACCGCCTCGGTGTCGCTGGTGCTGCGCGGGGCGCCCGGACCGAGCGCGGCGACCCGCGAGCGCGTGCTCGAAGCGGCCGCCGAACTCGGCTACCGTCCGGACCGCACCGCCAGCCTGCTCGCCCGCCGGCGCCGGCACCTGCTCGGCGTGATGCTGGACGTCCGGAACCCGTTCCACGCCGAACTGGTCGAGGAGATCCATGTAGAGGCGGACCGGATCGGCTACGAGGTCGTGCTGTCCACGCTCACCCGCGGCCGTGATGAGGATCGGGCGATCGAGACACTGCTCGACTTCCGCTGCGAGGCGGTTCTCCTGCTCGGGCCCGACGCCTCTGCGCCAGCTCTGGGAAAGCTGGCCACGCAGGTCCCAGCGGTCGTGATCGGCCGGCGGGTCGACGACACCGGCGTGGACGTGGTCCGCACCGCCGACGACGTGGGCGTCGGTGCGGCGTTGTCACACCTGATCGAGCTCGGTCACGAGCGCATCGCGTTTGTCGACGGCGGCCGCGGCGTGGTCGCAACGGCCCGCCGCCGCGGCTACCGGGCCGCGATGCGCCGCGCCGGCCTCGCGTCGTTGATCCGGATCATCCCGGGCGACCACACCGAGGAGGGCGGCAGCCGGGCCGGGCGCGTACTGGCCGCGGGGTCCGACCGGCCGTCGGCCGTGGTCGCCTCCAACGACCGCTGCGCCGTCGGGCTCCTGGACGCGTTCGTCCGCTCCGGCTTGGACGTGCCCGCGGAGATCTCCGTCGTCGGGTACGACGACAGCACCCTGGCGCGGCTGGCCCACATCGACCTGACCACGGTCAACCAGGACGCCCCGGCGCAGGCCCGGCACGCGGTCGCGGCCGCGGTGTCCCGCCTGGACGAGGGCCGCGTCGAGCGCCGGGAGGTCGTCCTGAGGCCGCGCCTCGTCGTCCGCGGAAGCACGGCCAGGCCGCGCCGGGATGCGACGGAACAATGGTGACTTCGGGTTCGCTTTGAACCCGAACCCGCCAAGATCCGCGAACGGCGGGCGCATCGCGCTGGTTGGGGTCAGCCCTTCGGGCGGTGGTCGACGATCCGGCGCATCTTGCCCATCGAGCGTTCGACCCCGTCCGGCTCGATCACGTCCACCGTGACGGTGACCCCGATCGTGTTCTTCACCAGTGTGGCCAGCTCCCGGCCCGCCGCCTCGGCGGCCGCCGGCTCCGTGCCGTGCCGGCGTTCCACCCTCACGGTGAGTGCGTCCAGCCGGCCCTCGCGGGTCAGCACGCATTGGAAATGCGGGGCAAGCGCCGGCGTGCGCAGGATCAGCTCCTCGATCTGGGTAGGGAAGAGATTCACGCCGCGCAGGAT
>JBKOWB010000308.1:0-10003 GCA_046724195.1 Actinomycetota bacterium | reverse complement strand
GCCGAGCGGGTGGCCCAACGCGATCGCCCCGCCGCGCGGGTTGAGGCGGGCCGGGTCGGCGCCGGTCTCCGCCAGCCACGCCAGCGGGACGGGCGCGAACGCCTCGTTCACCTCGTACACGCCGATGTCGTCAAGCTCGAGACCTGCCATGGCCAGCGCTTTCGCGGTGGCCGGGATGGGTGCGGTCAGCATGATGACCGGATCGTCGGCCGCGACGACCGCGGTGTGGATACGCGCGAGCGGCCGCAGGCCGTGCGCGGCGGCCCACCGCGACGTGGTGACCGCCAGCGCCGCGGCGCCGTCGGAGATCTGCGACGAAGAGCCCGCGGTGACGACACCGTCCGTCTTGAACGGGGTCTTCAGCGCACCGAGCTTCTCCAGCGTCGTGTCGCGGCGGATGCCCTCGTCCTGCTTGGCGTCCGCGACCGGAGCGATCTCGTCATCGAACTCGCCCGCGTCCTGGGCTGCCGCCGCCTTGGCGTGGCTGGCCAGCGAGTACTCGTCGAGTTGCCGGCGGGTGAAACCCCACCGGGCCGCCATCATCTCGGCGCCGACGCCCTGACTGAATTCGCTGACCCCGAAGCGCTCTCGGACCGACGAGCCGAACGGATCCTGGCCCATCGCGCTCGAGCCCATCGGCACCCGGGTCATCGACTCGACGCCGCCGGCCACGATCAGGTTAGCCTGGCCGGACAGCACGGTCGCAGCCGCGAAGTGCAGCGCCTGCTGGCTCGACCCGCATTGCCGATCGAGCGTGGTGCCCGGCACGGACACGGGCCAACCGGCCGCCAGAACCGCGTTGCGGCCGATGTTCCACGACTGCTCGCCGACCTGGGAGACGCAACCCCAGATCACGTCCTCGACATGTGCCGGGTCGACGCCCGAGCGTGCGGCCAGGCTGCGCAGTACGTGCGCGGAGAGATCGACCGGATGGACGCCGGCCAGCCCACCGCCGCGCCGGCCCACCGGAGTGCGTACCGCCCCGACGATTACCGCATCTCGCATACTGCCGACGCTACGCCCCCTGCCATAGTGGGACCATGTCGCCTCAACCCTGGCGGATCAAGTCCGTCCTGCCGGTCGCCAAGGCGCTCGGCGCCGTCGCGGTACTGGTCCTGGTGCTCGCGTTCGGACGCGACGACCCGGTGCAGTGGTTCCTCGCGGTCACGGCCGCCGTCGGGTTGGCCGGCTGGGCGCTGCGCGATCTGATCGCGCCGGTCCGGCTGGCGGCCGACCCCGACGGGGTCACGGTCGTCGTCGGATATGCCGGCCGTCGCCGGCTGGCCTGGTCGCAGATCGACCGGGTACGGATGGACCGCCGCGAACGCCTCGGGCTACGCACCCGGCTGCTCGAGCTGGACGCCGGCGACAGCCTGTACCTGTTCAGCGAGCACGATCTGGGTGCCGATCCGGAGGAGGTGCTCGGCACCCTGCTGGCGCTCAGGTCAACGCCATCGTCCGGTAGACCGCAAGCGCAATGAGGAGCACGAGGACCAGGGCACAACCGACGCCCTGGAACACGTTGCGCCGCTCCCTCGGGGCGTAGGCCATGATCCCCGCGACGATCGCGCCCACCGCGAGGCCGCCCAGATGGCCGGCGACGGAGATGTTCGCGATCGTGAACGTGAAGATCACGTTGATGACGATGATCGGCAGGATCGGTGCGACGCTCAATTTCAACCGTCTGAGGATCACGAAGATCGCCGCCATCAGGCCGAAGACCGCGGTCGAAGCACCGGCCGTCGCCGCGTTCGGAGCCGTGAACAGGTACGCCGCTACGTTGCCGCCGAGCCCGGCGAGCAGGTAGAGCACGGTGAACCGCAGCGGGCCGAGGACCCGCTCGAGGTCGCGGCCCAAGATCCACAGCGCGTACATGTTCAGCAGCAGGTGTAGCAGGCCGTAATGCAGGAACATGGCCGTGACCAGGCGATACCACTCGCCCGCCGCGATGCCGTGGAGGGTCGTCTCGCCGGGGCCGTACGTCGCGTACCCGAGGACCGCGCCCCAGCGCGTGAGCGGCGTACTCGAACCGAGGAGGCCGCCCCAGCCGCCGCCGGCAACGGACTGGGCGCCGCCGGTCGCGATCGAGGCGATCATGACCAGCACGTTGATGCCGATCAGTGTCTTGGTCGCGACGGCGGCGCGGCCGGCCACGCCGCCGCCGAAGGCGGTGCGCGCCGGCCGCTGGCTACGCCGTCCCGCCGCGACACACTCCGGGCACTGGTGGCCGACCGACGCCGCGTTCATGCAGTCGGGGCAGATCGGCCGGTCGCAGCGGGTACAACGGACGTACGTCTCCCGCGACGGGTGGCGGTAGCAGACCGGAGCCGTCGTGGGCGCGTCGCTCATGTCACAACGGTACCTGGACGGGGTAACTAGCCGTTGACCCGCTCGATCTCCACGCGCTCCACCACGACGTCCTCGCGGGGACGGTCGCCGGGACCGGTCGGGGTATTGGCGATCGAGTCGACCACCTTGGCGGACTCCTGGTCCGCGACCTGGCCGAAGATGGTGTGCCGGCGGTTCAGGTGCGGGGTCGGGCTGACCGTGATGAAGAACTGCGAGCCGTTCGTGCCCGGCCCGGCGTTCGCCATGGCGAGCAGGTACGGCCGGTCGAACTGCAGCTCAGGGTGGAATTCGTCGCCGAACTGGTAACCCGGCCCACCGCGGCCGGTACCGGTCGGGTCACCCAGCTGGATCATGAAGCCGGAGATGACCCGGTGCGAGATCGTACCGTCGTAGTACGGGCCGCTGCCTTTCTGGCCGGTCCGCGGATCGGTGTAGTCCTTGGTGCCCTCGGCGAGTTCCACGAAGTTGCGCACGGTCGCCGGCGCGTGGTCCGGGAACAGCTGCAGCCGGATCGGGCCGTGGTTGGTGTGCAGAGTGGCGTAAAGCGTCTCGGCCACGGGTACTCCTGTCTGTGTCGCGGTCGCCCATCCGCATGTGAGGATCGGCGCTGGACAGTTCTTTGCAATTCGGATCCTCCCTCATGTGTCTGATCCGGCCGCGCGGGGGTACCTGGACGAGGCAGTATGACGGGGTAGAGAACCTCAGGAGGTGGGCACGGTGTTCGCAACGATGCGCCGCAAGCGCCGCAGCGCGACCATGAAGCAGGAACTCGGCGAGAGTGTTGACCACTTCAAGCGCGCGGCAACACTCGCCGCGCAGGAGACCGGCGCGACCGTCGGTCCGAAGCTATACGCGGCCCGCGACCGCGTACAGCCGACCGCCGTCAAGGCCAAGGACGCCGCCTCGACCAGCTGGGAGTCGGCTGTGGCGGCGCTGACGCCGCTGATCGTCGCCGCGGGCGAAAACGTGCGGCTCGCGGGCAAGAGGCAGGCCGAGGTCAGCAAGAAGCAGGCCAAGGCCAACCGGCAGAACGCGAAGAAGCTCGAGAAGCGCGCCAGCAGGGCGTTGGGCCGCAAGCGGACCGGCCGCGGGGCGGGCCGGCTCTTCGGCCTCGCCCTGGCCGGGATCGCGGTGGGCGCCTGCGCGGCGTACGCGATGCGCCGGCGCAAGGCCGCCCAGTGGGACGAGTACGACCCGAGCCGGCCGATCAGCTCGGCTCAGCAGGCCGGCGGCGCCGACGACGCCGCGTTCGAGCCGGCCAGCTCCGACTCGACCAACACGATGACCAGCGACACGACCGATCAGACGTCTTCGCCGCAGCACAGCCCGACCGTGGCCCGGATGGCCGGCGGCGGCAACAAAGAAAAGGAATAAGCGCGGTCGGTGTGAACGTCGGGGAGCGGGCGCCTGCGCGGGCAGTCCGCCTGTCGTCATGCGCCCGACTAGAGTGGCGGCAGCTCGGCGCGCGCCCGGATCAAGAAGCCCCGCTCGGCCTCGTTCCGCGTCAGCGCGACCGCCGCGTCGTAGGCAGCCCCCGCGTCGGCCACCCGACCCAAGCGACGCAGCAGGTCGGCGCGGACCGCGTGCCATACGTAGTACCCGTCGAGGTTGAGGTCGTCGACCAGGGCCAGCGCCGCCGGCGGGCCCGACACCTCGGCGACCGCGACGGCGCGGTTCAGCGCCACCACCGGCGTCGGCGCGAGCGCCATGAGCTGGTCGTACAGGGAAAGGATGGCTGGCCAGTCGGTGTCCGCGCCGGTCGTCGCGGCGCTGTGCACCGCGTTGATCGCGGCCTGGATCTGGTACGGGCCGGGACGGTCGCGCCGTACGAGGCGGCGCACGATGGCCTGCCCCTCGGCGACCAGGGTGGAATCCCAGATCGAGCGGTCCTGGTCGGAGAGGCGGACGAAGGCGCCATCCACAGTGGTGCGAGCGGGACGGCGGGCGTGGATCAACAGCATCAGAGCCAGTAGTCCCCATACTTCCGGCTCGTCCGGCATCAGTGTCGCGAGCAGGCGAGCCAGCCGGATCGCCTCGGCGCTGAGGTCGTCGCGGGTCAGGGATGGACCGGAACTGGCCGCGTACCCCTCGTTGAAGATCAGGTAGAGGACGGCCAGGACCGGCCGCAGGCGATCCGGGAGATCGACCTCGCGCGGGATCCGATAGGGGATGCCGGCGTCGCGGATCTTGCCCTTCGCGCGGACGATGCGTTGCGCCATCGTGGTTTCGGGTACCAGGAACGCCCGGGCGATCTCCGGCGTGCTCAACCCGCCCAACAGGCGCAGCGTGAGCGCGACCTGTGCGGCCTGGCCCAGCGCCGGGTGGCAGCACGTGAAGATGAGCCGCAGCCGGTCGTCGCCGAGGACGTCGGGGGTCTGATCGGGGGAGAAGAGCAACGCGGCCTCCGCATGCTTCGCGACTAGGCGGGACTCCCGGCGCAGCCGATCGATGGCCCGGTTGCGTGCGGTGGTGATGATCCAGCCGGCCGGGCTCGGCGGGATACCGCCGGCCGGCCAGCGCTGCACGGCCGTCGCGAAGGCGTCCTGCACCGCCTCCTCGGCGAGGTCGATGTCGCCGAGGAGGCGGGTGAGGACGGCGACCGCGCGCCCGTACTCGGCACGAAACACGCGCCCGACGTCGGACTCCACGGACGGCGGGCTCAGCTCTGAAATGGCCGCACCTCGATCGGGAGGGTCGTCGCCCGCGCCATCTTCGCCCCCCACGTCAGCGCCTCGTCGAGATCAGACGCGGTGATCACCGTGAAGCCGCCGATGTGTTCCTTACCCTCGGTGAACGGGCCGTCCGTCATCAGCACGTCCGGGCCGTTCGCGCGTACGACAGTCGCGGTGCTCGGCGGACACAGCCCGCCGTTGAACACGAACGCTCCGGCCGACACCATCTCGTCCTTGAGAGCGGCCAGGTCGCGCATAATCGGTTCGAGCCGCTCGGGTGGGGGTGGCGGCCCGTCGGGCTGGTAGACGCTGATCAGATAAGTCTTCATGTTCGCCTCCTTCTCTCACCCTCTGTACGAGCGGACGGCGCTCAAATCGACACGGCATTCGAAAGCCGCGGGGTTGGCTGCAAGTCTGGCCGGACAAAGTCCGGAACTCGCCGCGGGGTCGATGGGAGCTGCGCACCCGCTGTGCGTTTTCTGGGAAATCGGGCGCGGGTGATCCACGTACCGCAATGGTGGTGAAGGGTGTGTGATAGCTCATCCGGGTACTCTCGGCCCAACGGGGACCGGGTGAAGTTTCCCACGACTCGCCGGAAGGACCTTGTGACATGAGTCTTGACCGCGCCGTTGCACCGGATCCGTACGACATCCTGCCCGCGGTGCCGTCCTTCACGGTAACCAGCACGGATGTGACTGACGGCCAACCGCTCGACGAGCTGTACGTGCACCCCAGCGCCGGCGGCAAGAACCTGTCGCCCCAACTCGCCTGGTCGGGCTTTCCCGAGGAGACCCGCGGCTTTGTGGTGACCTGCTTCGACCCCGACGCTCCGACCGGCAGCGGCTTCTGGCATTGGGTCGCCGTGAACCTGCCGCGTTCGGTCACCGAGCTGGAGCGCGGCGTCCACCCGTTGCCGGAGGGCGCGTTCTGCGTGCGCAACGACTTCGGCGAGGCGTCCTATGGCGGCGCCGCGCCGCCGCCCGGCGACCGCCCGCACCGGTATGTCTTCGCCGTCCACGCGATCGACGTCGACGGGCTCGAGGTGACTGTCGACGCGACACCGGCGTACGTCGGCTTCAACCTGGCGTTCCACACGCTGGGCCGGGCCACGATCCGGCCCACGTACCAGGTGCGCGGATAGCCTCCACGCCGAAGCCCGCCGGATCCGGAGATCCCGGCGGGCTTCGCGTGGAATGTGTGTGTCTAGCGAGGGGCCCGGGCGACCACGAAGACCGACTGGCCGAACGGCGGCTTGATGAGGCTCTCGGCGAACTTGGTGACGGGGAGCACCACGCTGTCGTACACCTTCACCATCGGCCCCTCCTTCGGGGCCAACTTGAAGATGCTCGTCGCGCCGTAGTAGCCGATGAGGCCCAGCGCATTCGCGTAATGCAGCTTCTCGATCTCCAAGCCGGCCTCGGTCATCGCGGCCCGCATCGTCTTCTTGGTGTACCGGCGCACGTGGCCGGTCGCGACGTCGACCTGACTCATGGCGAACATGAACGCCGGCACGATGAGGATGACCCGGCCGCCGGGGCGGACCAGCGTCGCCATGCTGCGCAGCGCGCCGACGTGGTCCTCGATGTGCTCGAGCACGTTGTACGACACCGCGGCGCTGTAGTCGCCGATGTCGGTGGTGGGCAGCAACATCTGCCGCACGTCGATGTTCGTGCGGTCGGCCAGGCGCTCCTTGAGCAGCACCAGCCGGTCCGGGTCGGCCTCGGTCGCGGTGAATCGGGGAAGATGCTCCGCCCACTCGAGCGCGTAGTCGCCCAGGCCGCTGCCGACCTCGATGGGGTTGTCCCCCAGGTACGGGAGCGCCAGCTCGACGAACCAACGACGGTGGTTCACGGCCGTGGCGAGGCCTTCGAGCACTTCGGACTGGATCCGCTGGTCTCCAGTGATGTCTGCCATACGTTAGGTTCCCTCGTCTTGCCGATCGAGCTGACAGGCGGGACCGGACGAGTTAACCATCCGCTGCGCGCGACCGAAAGTTGAGCGGGGGGCGCCCGCTCATTTTTTGCCTGATTGAGACATTGCCTCGTGGGTACCCGGTGACGTTAGGAGTCATGCAGTCCGGAGGCAGGACGCCCGGAATACGCGCGTTGATATCGGCTCGATCACGCCTCGGCCGCTCGACACAACAACGTTACCAACCTCGGTTAGGCTCGCCGATGCTATGACGATTACGGGTATTGACTCGACAGGCCAGTCGCCCGGCGGGAACGTTCTGCCGCCCCGCGACACAGCCGCCGCGGAAGACCTGGACGCGGAGCTGCTGACCCTTGGGACGGATGTCGCGGCCCCGCCGATCTCGGTCATACCCGCTGCTCGTACGGCTGGTGAGAGCGAACCCGAGGCGCTGCCGCGAGTGCGCTTCTGGCGCACGCTCACCCGGCGAGACGTGCTCGCGATTGCGAGTTTCATCGCCGTGGCGGTCTTCATCACGTTGCCGTTGTGGCTCCATCTTGATCATGAGTTGCGCGATGATCCACAAGATCAAGCCTTCTTTGAGTGGATGTTGGCACACGGTGCACGCGTGCTCACGGATGGCGTGTACCCGTTCTTCTCCGATCGCATGAATTACCCCGATGGGGTGAACATGATGGCCAACACCTCGGTGTTGGCCGTTTCGCTGCCGATGACGCCCGTCACTCTCCTGTGGGGGCCACATGTGGCGTTCAACGTATTTCTCTCTGTCGCGTTGGCGTCCACCGGCATCTCGTGGTATTTAGTGCTGTCGCGCCAGTTCGTGACTTCGCGGCTCGCCGCCTGGATCGGTGCGCTGTTCTGCACGTTCGCGCCGAGCATGATCTCGCACGCCGGCGGCCATCCGAACATCGTCTCGCAGTTCCTCGTGCCGCTCATCATCTGGCGCACGCTCGACCTGCGCCTGCCTGGCCGGGTGTGGCGAAAGGCGTTGATCCTCGCCGGCCTGCTCATCTGGCAGGCATTCATCAACCTCGAGATCCTCTTCATGACCGCCGTCGGGCTCGGCATCTTCTGCGTGGTCATGTGGCTGCACCGCCGCAAGACGGCGCCCGGCGAGGCGGCCGCATTCCTGCGCGGCCTCACAATCGCGGGCTCGGTCACGCTGGCGGTCCTGGCGTACCCGCTGTGCGTGCAGTTCCTCGGGCCGCAGTCGTATCACGGGCTGCCGCAGTTCGTCCGTAACTTCGGCGCGGACCTGGGTTCCTTTACCGCGTACGCGCAGCGTTCCGTGGCCGGGAACAGCACGACCGCGGCCCGCCTGGCGCAGAACGCCTCCGAGGAGAACGCGTTCTTCGGGTGGGGTCTGGTCATCCTCTTTTTCGGCCTGGTCGTCTGGATGCGCCGCAACGTCGCGGTCGTCACGCTGGCCGCCGTCGCGCTGTTGTTCGCGGCCATGTCCCTCGGCCCGCGCATCTACCTGGACGGCATCAACACCGGCGTGCCAGGCATCTGGTCGATCCTGCACAGCGTGCCGGTCCTCAACTCAGCCGTGCCGACCCGCTGGGCGATGGCGATCGCCCCCGTCGTCGGCATCGTGCTCGCGCTCGGCTGCCAGCGCGCCGCCGACCTCGTCAAGGCGCAGCCGTCGGCGCGCGGTCCGGTCCGCGTCGCGATGATCGCTGCGGTAGCCATGGCGCTCGTGCCGCTCGCCCCGACGCCGGTGCGTTCGGCGCCGATGGACCCGGTGCCGCTGTTCGTCACGTCGGGTCTGTGGAAGAAGTACGTCGACGACAACCACACCGTGGTGACGCTGCCGCTGCCGGAAAGCGGCTACCCCGATCCGCTGCGCTGGAGCGCCGACACCCATCAGGACATGCGGATCGCCGGCGCGTACGCGCTGCTGCCCAACCAGAACCCGCTCGACCCGACCGATCGGACCGCGCTGTTTTCGCCGCCGTGGCGGCCGACCAGCGGCCTGATGGCGTCGATCAAGCAAGGCAACCCGATCCCGGAGATCACCGACACGCGTCGCGAGATGACGCTGGCCGACCTGCGCTATTGGAAGGCCGGCGCCATCGTGCTGACTCCGCAGGAGCGCGACATCGAGATGCTGCGGGCGATGAGCGATCTACTCGGTTTCCAGCCGACGTGGATGGGCGGGGCCTGGGTCTGGAACGTCCGCTTCCTGGTCGACAACCCTCACGCCGTGCTTACCGGTCCGGACCTGGCGGAGTAGCCCGGACGGAGGTCGGGGTCTACCTGATGCAGCAGCCGCTGCAGATCTTGGGCTCCGGGAGCGTGAAGGCCAGGCAACAAGTCTTGCGCTGCACGTCAAGCTTGCCGTTGCGGCCCGGGACCAGCTCGATCAGGTCCTCGATGTCGAGCGCCGACAGCAGCGTGCCGATCGTCTCGGCCGACGAGCCCGGCAGGACGTCCGCCGAGCGCAACACCGCGTAGGCGACGCCGGACGACAGCGATCCCAGCAGCGTTCGCTTGCCCAGCCGTACCATGCCGTGAATCGCGTCCAGCAACGGCGTCAGGTGCTCGTCGAGCAGCGAGCGCTTCAGTTCCGCGAGCAGCGCCGCCTCGTCGGCGACCACCCGGACCTGTGGCAGGCCGCTCAAGGCCAGCGGGTCGGACGCGAGCACGGCCACTTCGATGTCGTGCCGCAGCCCGAGCGTGACGAGCGGCCGCGGGTCGTCGAAGTGGATGAGCACATCCCGGGCGCGGAGCAAGGGCACGCGGCGAGCGGAGGCCCAGCCGAGCACGGCGGGCAGCGCCAGCCAGTAGGTGTACGCCTTCCAGGCCAGTGCGGCGGCGGCGTGCGGCTGCGCGTTCCAGCGGCGCCGAGCCGCCTCGAGCAGCTCCGGAAGCTGGTCGTCGGGGAGGCGAGTGGCCGGCATCCAGCCGGTGTCGTCGGCTACCAACAGGTCCGGCGCGAGACCGGGCAACTCGGTGCTGGTCCCGAACATGGCGCGCAGCGTAGCCATGACCGGAGCCAGTGGCTGCTCGGCGAGGGGCGCACCGGTAGCGGCGGCGCGGTCCAGAGC
>JBKOWB010000251.1:0-3857 GCA_046724195.1 Actinomycetota bacterium | reverse complement strand
GTCAGAGCTACCGCGCTGATGGGGTTCCACTCAGCCACCGGCTGGAGCCAACCGGGCAGACTGGCAGACGCCACGAACACGCTGGACACGAAGGTCAACGGGAACATCCAGATGAACCCGGCCGATTGGGCGACCTCCACGCTGCTCACCGACAGGCCGATCACCGCGGCGACCCAGCTCATGGCATACCCGAACAGCAACAGCACCACGAAACCGACGGCCGCTTCGGCGGGTTCGGTGTGGATGCGCCAGCCGACCGCCAACCCACATATCACCATGATGAGCAGGACGAATACGTTGTTGAGCAGGTCGGAGGTGGTGCGCCCGATCAGCACCGCGGCCCGCGACATCGGCAGCGACCGGAACCGGTCGATGATGCCCTTCTGCAGGTCATCGGCGAGCCCGATGGCGGTGATGCCCGAGCCGAACGCGACGGTCTGGGTGAAGATGCCGGCCATGAGGTACTCGCGGTAGTTCACGCCCGGGATCGCGATGGAACCGCCGAACACATACGCGAACAGCACCACGAACATGATCGGCTGAATCGTCGAGAAGATCAGCAGATCGGGAATCCGCTTGATCTTGATCAGGTTGCGCTTCGTGACCACCCAACCGTCGGTCAGCGCCGCCCCCACGACGGTCATAGCGTGCCCCCTTTCGTGCCGGAGCCGGCGGTCACCGGTGCCGCGTCCTCCTCTTCCTTGGTCGTGGCGTGCCCGGTCAATGCCATGAACACGTCGTCGAGGGTGGCGCGGTGGGTGGTGATGTCGACCGGCTCGACTCCCGACGCGTCGAGGCGGCGGACCGCCTCCATGAGCGCCTTAGGCCCGGCGGAGACGGGAACCTGCAGCTTCAACAGTTCGATGTCGACGGTCGGCGGCTCTGTCCCGACGTCCGCGAGCACTCCGCTGACCACCTCGATGTCCCAGCGGCCGGCCACCGTGACCTCGAGCCGTTCGCCGCCCACCTGGCGCTTGAGCATGTCAGGCGTGCCGTGGGCGATGGCCCGCCCGTGGTCGATCACGACGATGTTATCGGCCAGCCGGTCGGCCTCCTCCAGATACTGCGTGGTGAGCAGCAGCGTCGTCCCGGCCCGGACTCGTTCGTTGATCACGTCCCACATGCCCAGCCGGCTGCGGGGGTCGAGACCGGTGGTGGGCTCGTCGAGGAAGATGATCGGCGGAGAGGCGATCAACGCCCCGGCCAGGTCAAGGCGGCGACGCATGCCGCCCGAGTACGTCTTGGCCGGCCGGTTGGCCGCGTCGGTGAGTTCGAAGCGTTCGAGCAACTCGTGCGCACGCTGCCTGGCCTTTGCCTTGCCGAGGTGGTAGAGCCGGCCGATCATCTCAAGGTTCTCGTACCCGGTGAGGTATTCGTCGATCGCGGCGTTCTGCCCGGACAGGCCGATCTTCTCCCGGACCTGCTGGGGATGGGCCAGAACGTCGATGCCATCGACGACGACCCGGCCGGAGTCTGGCTTCAGCAGGGTGGTGAGGATTCGCACGCACGTCGTCTTGCCGGCGCCATTGGGCCCGAGCAGGCCCAGCACCGTGCGTTCGGGGACCCGGACGTCGATGCCGTCCAACGCGCGCACCGAACCGTATGTCTTGACCAGCCCCTCGGCCACGATGGCATCAGTCATGGCGAACACCGTACCTGCGGGCACCGACAAGAACCGCCCCATTTCCGGTTGGTCCGGCACGATCCTGCGATCCGGTCCGGGTAGTGTGGACACGGTCCGGCCGCACGCTCGACCGGCCAGGAGGGCGGTGTGGCGCCGTGAGCTTCAACCAGCTTCTCGTTGACCAGCCCCAACCCGAGGTCGCCGGGACCGCGGTGGTCCTGGGCGAGGTCCACGTGGGTGCCGGCGCGATACTCGCGCAGGGCCTGGTCGTGCGGGCGCACGGCACAGCGGTGAGCATCGGCAACCACTCGGCGATCCTGGAGAACGGGGTGGTGATCGGCACCCCCAAACATCCGGTCCGGGTGGGCCAGCGCACCGTCTTCGGGCACCGCGCCACGATCGTCGGCGCCACCATCGGCGACCTGTGCGAGATCGGCAACGGCGCGATTCTCATGCCCGGCTCCCGCCTCGGCAACGGTTGTATTCTGGGCGAGGGCACCCTCGTTCCGCCGGACACCGTGATCCCCGCCGACACGGTCCTCGTCGGGCGGCCGCCGCACGCGATCCGGTCGGCGACCGACGCCGACCGCGAGCGGCTGGCGGTGCTGCGCCAGCATCAGACCAACCTGACCGACTACCCGGGCACGATCCTGCGCGGGCCGATGGCAGCCGGAGAACGCATGGGAACGCTGTACGCCTACCGCGACAAGACCCCGTCGATCGGCGCCGGCACGCTGCTGTTCGACTCGGCGGAGATCACCGGCGACGTGGTCATCGGCGAGGACTCACTCATCGGCGCCGGCGTGAAGATCATCGGGGACTCGCACGGGCCGGTCCGCATCGGCTCCCGGGTCCAGATTCTGGAGAACACGGTCCTGCACCTGCTGCCCGACAATGAACTGATCATCGACGACGACGCGGTGATCGGCCCGGGCGCGATGATCCACGGCTGCCACATCGGCCGCGGCAGCGTCGTCGAGCCCGCCGCGATCGTGTGCGACGGCAGCGCGGTCGGCGCCGAGTCCGTGGTCCGCGCCGGTGCCTGCGTCAAGCAGCGGGACCGCTTCGGTGACCGATCCGTCCTGGACGGGTTCCCCGCCACCCTCGTCGGCACGTTGACCGAGGCGCCGTCGGTGCCGGACTGGGCGCTGCCCCCCGACGCCGTCGCAACCCTTCGCCGGGTAGAGCGGTGAACATGACACTCACCCGGCGAGACGTCTCACCCAGCGGGCGGGCTTGAGGAGTGCGGCGATGGTGGCCGTGTGGGCTGCACGGGCGGCCATGGGATCTCGCGGACGTTGACCGATAGGGTGGCGAACCCGGGCGAGAAGATCAGCAAGCCGTACCAGGCGGCCCGGGTGGTGACCGCGTTGATGCGGACGGCGCAGTCCGCGCCGTTCTGGAAGACGCCGGTCGACTGGACCAGCGCCGACTGTGCCCCCTGCATCGTGCTCGACGGGTCGGCCGGATCGCTCGCAAGCAGGTAAGCATGCAGATACAGCGTCCCGATCGCGTCCGGGCACGTCTCTCCGACCCCGCCCACGGTGATAGTGACCGACTGGTGCGCGGGCACCCACACGTCCCGTAGGTAGACGTCGTTGCGCTGGCCGGACGTCGGTCGCTGGATGGTGCTCGTGCCGATGGACGCCACGACACCGCCGTCGACGAAGGTCAGGCCGTACTGTTCGCTGGCGTCGTCGTCCTGGACCTTGATCACCCGTGCGGCGTACGACTGCGCGGGCCGGACGTTGCCGTCGACCGCGACGAAGTTGGGCAGGTAGTCGTCGAGCGTGCTGGACGTGGGCGGGGCGCCGGTGCTGTCGAGCATCTGCATCTGGTACTTCGGCAGGTGATCGGTGTCGCTGCCGAAGTAGTAGCCGGGCCGCATGACCACGGCCGACCAGTACGGCCGGGTGGTGGTCACGGTGTAGTCGGTGATCGTCGGCTGCCGCCCGTACGGATTGACCCATTGTCCGCTGTACAGCACCGTCGCCGCCGTCGCGACTCCCGGCATCGCGATCACCGCCGCAAGCGTGGCGGCGCATGCCGCGATTCGACCGTACCCGCGCATCCGTTGTCCTTCCGTCCATGATCGGCCGAAGGGAACCTATCGACTCGTGCACCGAACGCACTGCCCGATCGGGCGGCCGTCGAGGCGGGAATGAGGACGCGTCCTGCGCGGGTACCGGCACGAGGGTTGGCGGCACGTTACTGACCGTGGCATGCCATAGAC
>JBKOWB010000057.1:0-7270 GCA_046724195.1 Actinomycetota bacterium | reverse complement strand
GCCCAGCTCGCGCCGCGTCGCTGTCTTCCGGCCGAGGAGGACAAGGGCGAAGCCCGTCGTCCCCCGCAGGCCGGAAGGCAGCGACCTGAAGGCGGCGCGAGCCCGTCGGCGCGGAGCGCCGACCAGCCAGCCCAGCGACACGCCGAGCACCCTCCACCGTGATGCGGGCAACCCGTGGCAGCGTCGAGATTGACATCCGGGTAATTCCAGCTGCAGGCGTTGAGGAGAAGCCCGTGGAACAACGCGACATGCGCTGCCCGATCTGCGACGGCGAGATGCTGTTCGAGGTGCCGCCCTGCAAGGACGGCCACGATGACTGCCCCGAGCTGATCTGCACCGGCTGCGGCGCGGCCGAGGTTCTGATGCCCATCACGCTGCGCCTCTGGCACCGCCCCCGCGGCCGGGTGGCCCCACACCGACGCAGCGCCGCATAGCGGACGGCCCGCGGCACCACATGCGGTGGGACGCGGGCCGTTCGTCTTGGGCCGGTCAGTGCTCGGCGGGGTGCCGGGTGCCGGAGTAGTACTCGAAGAGCAGTCCGGCTGCCGAGAAGACCACCATGATCAGGCCGGCCGCGACCAGCCACCACATCACGAACACCAGGCCAAGGCCGGCCAGGGCGGCGGCCGTCGCAATACCGAACGGCCAGTAGCTGCCGGGGCTGAAGAAGCCGATCTCGCCCGCGCCTTCGGCGATCTCGGCGTCCGGCCGGTCCTCCGGGCGTAGATCGATGCGGCGCGATACGAACCAGAAGAAGCCACCGCACATCGTGCACAGCAGGCCGGACAGGATGAGCGCGACCGTGCCGATCCATTCCAGGTGGCCGCTTTCCCCGCGGGTCCACAGGGCGTACACGAGCGCGGCCGCGAACAGGAACCCGGCGACCCCGATGAAGATCTTGTACTCTGTCCTCACGTTCGCTCCTACTTGCCCGCGGCGACGGTGCCGGTCTGGTTCCAGCTCTGGTTCTGGCGACGTGTGTTGAACGGCTGCGTGGTGACCGCATAGCGCTGGTCGCCGGTGAAGCCGATCGCGGCCATAGCGTCCGGGGTGGACGCGCCGTTCTTCTTGGCCGCGAGGAACTGGTCGAACTTCTGCGGCGCGACGGACACCAGCTCGAACTGCATGAACGCGTGGTACGTCCCGCAGAGCTCCGCGCAACGGCCGACGTAGCGGCCCTCCTTGTCGAGCGTCACCTCGAACTGGTTGCGGGTGTTGCCGGGGAAGACGTCGCGCTTGAACAGCAGCTCCGGCACCCAGAACGAGTGGACGACGTCCTTGCTGGTCTCCTCGAACCGGATCTTCCGGCCGGTCGGCAGCACCAGCAACGGGATGATGTCGCTGGAGCCCAGCGTCGACGCCACCGTGTGCGCCTGCTCGCCGACCCCGTCGCGGTAGTTGAACTGCCAGTTCCACTTGAACGCGACGATCTCGACGACCTGGTCCGGGTTCTTCGACAGTTTGTCGACATCGGTCTGCACGATTGCCGTGTAGTAGAAGAGGACCGCGACGATGAGGATCGGCGTGACCGTGTAGAGGACCTCGATCGGCATGTTGAACCGGGTCTGCACGGGCAGCTCGTCGCTGCGCTTGCGGTAGCGGATGATGCACCAGAAGATCAGGCCCCACACGAAGAAGCCGACGACCAGTGCTGCGATCACCGAAGCGATCCACAGGTCGTACATCCTGTGGGCCTGCAGGCTGATGCCCTTGCCCGGCCAGCCGAAGTGGCCGAAGGCATTGCCGATACCGTCCGCGGAGCAGCCCGCCAGCAGGGTCAGCAGCATCGCGCCGCCGAGGCCGACGCCGGCAATCCGGACCGCCCGTGGCCATGCGGCAGAACTCTTTACGCCCACCTGCTCCTGCCTCCCATGCAGCGCCACCGGTGCGAAATCCGGACACCCGGCGGCGAGGCGTCACCGACGGTCGCACATTACTCGACCTGGCCCTGCCCACCCGGTGCGGGGGTCGGATCTTCGATCGCCTCGGCATACCCCCGGACAACCTGACGATACCGTTCTCCGCGTGGAGGACATGGATGTTCACGCCGGTGCGGCGACGTACCTGGACGCGGCGACCGCCGCGCCGATGCATCCGGTAGCGCGCGAGGCGTTCCTGGCCGCGCTCGAGGACGGCTGGGCCGACCCCGACCGGCTGTACACCGCCGGCCGCCGGGCCGGCCGGCTGCTGGACGCGGCGCGCGCCGCGACGGCCGAGTCCCTGGGCGTACGCCCGGACGAGGTCTCGTTCACGCCGTCCGGGACGTCGGCGGTGCACGCGGCGGTCTTGGGCGGACTGGCGGGCCGGCGCCGGGCGGGCCGGACGCTGGTCCACTCGGCGATCGAACACTCAGCCGTGCTGCACGCGGCCACCCAGCACGCGGCAACACAGCACGGGGACGCCGTAGCGGTGGGCGTCGACCTGCTCGGCCGCCTGGACCTGGATGAGTGGCGGCGGGCCGTGGCGGTCCCGGGTGTGGCCCTGGCCAGCCTGATCAGCGCGAGCCACGAGGTCGGCACGGTGCAGCCGGTGGCGGCCGCCGCCGGGGCGTGTGCCGAGGCGGGCGTGCCGCTGTACGTCGACGCCGCCCAGTCGATCGGGCACGCGCCGGTGCCGCCGGGCTGGTCGCTGCTCACCGCGAGCGCGCACAAGTGGGGCGGGCCGCCGGGGGTGGGCGTGCTGGTGGTCCGCAAGGGGACGCGCTGGCTCGCCCCGTACCCCGGTGATGATCTTTATCGCCCGCGGCCGCAAGGCGCGCTCGACCTCCCGGCCGTCGTGGCGGCCGCGGCGTCCCTGCGCGCCGCGACGGGTGAGGCCGCGGCGGAGGCGGTACGCCTGGCCGCGCTGGTCGACCGGATCCGGGCGGCTGTCGCGGCGACCGTGCCCGACGTCGAGGTGGTCGGCGACCCGGTCGAGCGGCTGCCCCACCTGCTGACGTTCTCCTGCCTGTACGTTGACGGCGAGGCCCTGCTGCATGCCTTGGACCGGCATGGGTTCGCGGTGTCGTCGGGCTCGTCGTGCACGGCGTCGACGCTGCGGCCGAGCCACGTGCTGGAGGCGATGGGCGTGCTGAGCCACGGCAACGTCCGGGTGTCGTTGCATCGCGGCACGACGGAGGCGGACGTAAACCGCTTCCTGGCGGTGATGCCGGGCGTCGTGGCTGATATCCGGAAGGAGGCCGGGATGTGATCGTCGTGGACTGTATGGGCCAGCGGTGCCCGCTACCGGTCATTGCCCTCGCCCGCCGGATCGGCGACGCCGGCATCGGAGACGTCGTCCGGGTGCTCGCCGACGATCCGGCCGCCGCGAACGACATCCCGGCCTGGTGCCGGATGAAGGGTCAGGAGTTCATCGGCTTCGACGGGACGGCGTTCGACGTGCGCCGGCTCAGCTGAGGTACGCCACCACGGGCGGCACCGGCTCCTTGGCCAGGCAGGTGTCGACCACCAGGCGGGGCCCCAGGTACGGCTCGTACTCGGCCTGCCGCTCCAGGACCCGTACCCAGTCCGGGATGCCGTCGTGGTCACGGTTCGCGTACCGCGCCTCGACCCGGCGCCGGTGTTCGGCGTCGTCGCCGCAGACCACCTCGACCACCCGCAGCGGCACGTCCATCCGCTCGGCAAGATCGACCCAGAGCTGCCGGGCCGCCTTCACGGGGTTCACCGCGTCGATGATCACGTTGTGGCCGATGCTCAGCTGCACCTCGGCCAGCTCCGCCACCACCCCGTACGCGGCGTAACCGGGTCGCGGCTCGGTGACGTCATAGCGCCGCAGCGTGAAGTCGACCGTGTCCACGGGCAGCACGGTGGCCGGCAACGCGGCCGCCACCTTCGCGGCCAGCGTGCTCTTGCCGACCCCGGGCAGGCCGGCGAACACGGCGAGCACCATGGGCGCCTTCCGGGCTCAGGCGGGCAGGTACGGGTGGACCTCGGCGGCCGCCTCGTCGCCGTACGAATCGGCGAGCCGCTTGGCGAAGAAGTCGCCCTTGATCTCGTACTCCTGCGGGCCGACCGTCTCCAGCACCAAGGCGGCGACCAGCGAGCCGACCTGGGCGGCCCGCTCGAGACCGAGGCCCCAGGAGATGGCGGAGAAGAAACCGGCCCGGAAGCCGTCACCGACGCCGGTCGGGTCGCCGGCGATCACGTCGCGGGCCACCGGCACGTGAATCCGGTCGATGTCGCGCCCGGTGATCTCGACGCCGTGCTTGCCCAGCGTGGTGACCCGCACCTTGACGTGGTCGAGCACCTGCTCTCCGGTCAACCGGGCCTTCTGCTCGAGCAGGGACCGCTCGTAGTCGTTCGTCAGCAGGAAGTCAGCACCGCTGATCAGCGTGAGAACGTCGCTGCCGTCCATCCGGGCGAGCTGCTGCGACGGGTCGGCGGCGAACGCGTACCCGCGCTCGCGGCACTCCCCCGAGTGCCGGATCATCGCGGCCGGGTCGTTGGCGCTGATCAGCACGAGGTCGAGACCGTCGGCCCGGTCGGCGACCGGTTTGAGCTCGATGTTGCGGGCCTCGGCCATGGCGCCGGCGTAGAACGAGGCGATCTGGTTGAGGTCGTCGTCGGTGGTGCAGACGAACCGGGCCGTGTGTGCCACCCCGCTGACGTGCACGGAGCCGCAGTCGACGCCGTGCCGCTCGAGCCACGACCGGTAGTCGGCGAAGTCGGCGCCCACCGCGCCGACCAGGATCGGGCGCAGGCCGAGCTGGCCCATGCCGAACGCGACGTTCGACGCCACGCCGCCGCGCCGCACCACGAGGTCGTCGACGAGGAACGACAGCGACACCTTGTCCAGCTGGTCAGCGATGAGCTGCTCGGCGAACTTGCCGGGGAAGTGCATCAGGTGGTCGGTGGCGATCGAACCGGTGACGGCGATCTTCATGTCGGCCCTCGAGGTCGTGAACGGGGGGTTACCGCCTGAGCCTACCGGCAGCCCGGAAACACTACAGGCCGCCCTGGTTCCGGGGCGGCCTGTCGTGAGCGGTGTCTTAGTGGAAGGAGTCGCCACATGCGCAGGAGCTCTGCGCGTTCGGGTTGTCGATCGTGAAGCCCTGGGCGTCGATCCGGTCGGCGAAGTCGATCGTCGCACCGGCGAGGTACGGCGAGCTCATCCGGTCGACCACGACCTCGACGCCGCCGAAGTCGCTGACGATGTCGCCGTCCAGCGAGCGCTCGTCGAAGAACAGCTGGTAGCGAAGGCCGGAGCAGCCACCCGGCTGCACCGCGATGCGCAGCCGCAGGTCGTCGCGCCCTTCCTGCTCGATCAGGGCCCTGACCTTGACAGCGGCGACGTCGGTCAAGATGACGCCGGTCGGCGCGGCCATGGTGGCCTCGGTCGACTCGGTGTGCGCTTCAGTGGTCACGTGTGGTTCTCCCTGCCGGTCCGGATGGTCTGCCGTAATCAGCAACGCTAGTCCTTAACGCGATGATTCCCAATTCGGGTGGCCGACTTCACCTGCTCCACTGCCGGGCCAGGCGGGCGGCGATCTCCCGCAGGCCGAGAGCCGGCTCCGCCAGCGCTTTCTCCTCCGAACCGAAGTGTTCCACGAGCGAGTGCATTTCGCTCACGCCGGCGACCGCGGCCTCCCGATGCCCGGTCTCGACCCGCCCCGCGATGACCACGCACGGCAGGCCGCGGTCGCGGGCGCCGTTCGCGACGCCGGCCGCGACCTTGCCACGCAGCGACTGATGGTCGAACGACCCCTCCCCGGTGATCACCAGGTCCGCCGCGTCGAGCTCGGCCTCGAGGCCGATCAACGTCGTGACCAGGCCGATACCGGACACCACCCGGCCGCCGAGCGCGAGTAGCGCGGCGCCGAGCCCGCCGGCCGCGCCGCCGCCGGGCAGCGTCGCCAGGCCGGCAACATCAAAAGCCCTTTCCAGTACGCCCGAGAAGTGCTCGAGCGCAGCGTCGAGGCGCAGCACGTCTGCCCTGGTCGCGCCCTTCTGCGGCCCGTACACGTTGCTGGCGCCGTGCAGACCGATCAGCGGGTTGTCGACGTCGGTGGCCGCCACGAGGCTCACCTGGCGCAGCTGCGGCCGGCCGGCCAGCCCTTCCGCGGCGCTCAGCGCGGCACCGCCGTACGGCAGCGCGTAGCCGGCGACGTCAACCGGGCCTGCGCCCAGCGCGGCCAGCATCCCGGCGCCGGCGTCGTTGACCGCGGAGCCGCCCAGCCCGACCACGACCTCGGTGGCCCCCGACTCGACAGCGCCCGCGAGCAGCAGCCCGAGCCCGTACGAGGTGGTCAGGTTGGGGTTGCGCTCTTCCGCGCTGAGCAGGTGCAGTCCGCAGGCCTGGGCGCTCTCGACATATGCCGTGTTACCGACCAAGAGCACCTCCCCCGCCGCTGGGCGGCCCAGCGGGTCGACGGTCGAAACCGGGATCCGGCGGCCGCCCAGCGAGTAGGCGAGTACGTCGACGAAGCCGGGTCCGCCGTCCGCGACCGGCCGCTCGACGGTCTCGTCGGCGGGGGCGGTCTCGTGCCAGCCCTCGGCGATGGCGGCGGCCGCGGCCGGAGCGGTCAGGGTGCCGGCGAACTTGTCCGGGCAGATGAGCACGCGCACCCCAGAGAGTGTGGCAGGACACCATTCCACCTCGGTGGCGGCGGGCACCACTGTGCGACGATGAGTGCCGTGACCTCGACCTGGACCGAGCCCTCCAGTACCGCCACAGCGCTGCTCCTGCTGGGCCGCGGCACCGATCCCGCCAGCGAGCGCGGGGTGGACTGCCCCGGCGACCTGCCGGCACCGAGCGATCCCGACCTGGTGGCCCGCGCCGCGGCGGCCAAGGCGGCGCTGGGCGACCGCGTGTTCGTGCTGGGTCACCACTACCAGCGCGACGAGGTCATCCAGTTCGCGGACGTGACCGGCGACTCGTTCAAGCTCGCCCGCGAGGCGGCGGCGCGGCCCGGCGCCGAGTTCATCGTGTTCTGCGGCGTGCATTTCATGGCCGAGAGCGCGGACATTCTGGCGCGACCAGGCCAAGTAACTATCCTGCCCGATCTCAATGCGGGCTGCTCGATGGCCGACATGGCCGAGATCACCCAGGTGGAAGACTGCTGGGAGCACCTGGTTCGTGCGGGCCTGAGCAACGACGCGGGGGATGGCATCACGCCGATCACTTATATGAATTCGACGGCTGCGATCAAAGCTTTTTGCGGCGAGCGGGGCGGGGCAGTGTGTACTTCGTCCAATGCGGCGGGCGCCTACCAGTGGGGATTTGCAAAAAACACAAAACTTCTATTCCTTCCCGACCAACACCTGGGGCGCAA
>JBKOWB010000306.1:0-3655 GCA_046724195.1 Actinomycetota bacterium | reverse complement strand
CATGTGGACCGGGTACCGGCAACGACGGGACCGGCGGCGGGCCGGTCCTCGCGAACGACGAGCTCGGCTACTCGTGGACCAAGTACCCGGAGCTGGGCGGAAACCTGCCGCAGGTGTCCTGGATCGTGGCGCCCGAGGCGTACACCGAGCACCCGAACTGGCCGGTCAACTACGGCGCCTGGTACATCGCCCAGTGCCTGGACGCGCTCACCGCAGACCCGGACGTGTGGAGCAGGACGGCGTTGCTGATCACGTACGACGAGAACGACGGCTTCTTCGACCACATCGTCCCGCCGTATCCCGTGGCGGGTGCGTCCACCGTGGACGTGAGCCTCGAGCTCTACCACGCGGGGCACGGCTACGTCGACGGTCCCTACGGACTCGGGCAGCGCGTACCGATGATCGTCGTGTCGCCGTGGAGCACCGGCGGCTGGGTCTGCTCCGAGGTCTTCGACCACACCTCGATCGTGCGGTTCATCGAGAAGCGCTTCGGCGTGCACGAGCCGAACATCTCGCCGTGGCGGCGCGCGATCTGCGGCGACCTCACCGCCGCGTTCGACTTCGGCAAGGCCCGGCCGGCGGTGCCGGCCCTGCCGGACACCGCCGGCTACGCGCCACCGGACCGCGACCGGCACCCCGACTACGTGCCCAAGCCGCCGGCCGATCCGTCGCTGCCGGAGCAGGAGCCAGGGGTACGGGCGGCCCGCGCGCTGCCCTACGACCTGGCCGCGGACGGCCGGGTGACCGGCGGCCAGCTGCGGGTCGACTTCGCCAGCCGGGGTAGCGCCGGCGCCCACTTCTATGTCACGTGCGTGCCGGACGATCCGCGGAGCTACACCGTCGGGGCGGGCCGGCACCTGTCCAGCACGTGGACGGTGGACCGCGACTTCGATGTCGTCGTGCACGGCCCGAACGGCTTCCTGCGCGAGTTCCGCGGCGCCGGCGTCGACCTGGTCGCCCGCCACGACGCCCGCCACGAAGAAGTGGAGGTCGTACTGGCAAACCGCGGTACGCGCTCCGCGCGCCTGACCGTGACGGACGCCTACGACGGCGGCCAGGCCGTCATCCGGCTCCGTCCCGGGCAGCGGGCCACCTACACCGTCGAGACCCGCCGGCACCACGGCTGGTACGACGTCTCGGTGACGAGCGACCTCGACGGCCACTACCTGCGCCGGCTGGCCGGTCACGTCGAGACGGGCGACCCCAGCACAACCGATCCGGCCATGTAGCGCCGGCACCTACCGCGCGGCGACCGGGACGCGCCACATCGTGCGCGCCTCCTGGTCGGCCGCGTTGCGTACCCGCAGCAGCCAGAAGATGCCGATCAGCGACACCACGATCAGACCACCCCAGGACAGTACGGTGAAGAGGTTCACCTGCGCGGGCGTGGGCTCGGGCTGGTAGCCGCGCTCGATCAGCTGGTACTGGTACGGCGTGCCGGTCAGCAGCAGCGTCAGCACCAGCGCGATGGTGTGCATGGAGTCCCACAGCGCGTGCAGCACCGACACCCCGAGGTAGGAGAACAACAGTCGCCAGGTGATCGCGAAGTGTTCCCGGCCGCTGGACGAGAACAGCACGCCGCCGAGGATGGCCGTCCATAGTCCATGCCCGACCGGGGCGAGCACGCTGCGCAGCAACTCCGTCTGCACCAGCTGCATGAGGGACAGACCCTGCTCGGTGAACAGGGCGGTGAACGCATAGCCGGCCGTCTCGAACGCGGCGAAGCCGAACCCGACCGCGGCGCCGAGGATGATGCCGTCGCGCGCGTACTTGTGCTGCAAATGGCGGGTGAGGAACGCGAGCGCGAGCAGCTTGACGGCCTCCTCGATGAGCCCGACGCCGAGGAACAGCCAGGGGGAGGGGTGCAGCAGGTACGACTCGAGCAGGGAGGCGGCCAGCACCCCCAGGATCCCGCCGGTGACGAACGTGCTGAAGAGCAGCTCGGCGGTCACCTCCCCGCTGTGCCGGCGGCCGAACGCCCAGACCACGAAGGTGACCGGCACCAGGAAGCTCCCCAGCAGCACCACCGTCGGAACCAAGTTCGGGTTGCGGGTGACGAACGTGACGATGACGGTGAGCACCCAGAGGACGAGGCCGGTGAGGAACATCCGCAGCCACGTGCGGCGGCGAGGGGCGGGCGGGGCTTCGGTGCCGTACATGACTGTCTCCCGGGGGATTGGATGTCCCTGACTACCAGATGATCGACCGATGCGGGCCGTCGCGCTAGGTGTCGACGTGCCCTACGGTGGGCGCATGGCCGAGCTTAAGACGACTCGCAACGACGCGAGCGTTGCGGACTTCCTTGCCGCCGTACCGGATCCGCGGCGCCGCGCCGACGCCGAGACGGCGTGCGCGTTGGTCGCCGACGTGACCGGAGCGAAACCCCAGATGTGGGGCGGCAGCCTCGTCGGCTTCGGGTCCTACCGCTACCGCTACGGCAAAGGCCGCGAGAACGAGTGGCCGCCGGTCAGCATGTCCCCGCGCCGGCAGGCGCTCACCATCTACCTCGCGGCCGGGTTCGAGTCGTCGGCGGCGCTACTCGAGCGGCTCGGCCCGCACGACATCGGCAAGTCATGCCTGCACATCAAGCGCCTGGCCGACGTCGACCAGTCGGTCCTGCGCGAACTGGTCGTCGACGCGTTCCGGGAACTCGACGGGAAGACGCTGGTCACAGGCTCCGGCGCATGAGCACGCGCTTCTCGTTAGGCCGCGCGACTACCGTGAAACCGCAGTCGGCGAACGCCTGCTCGAAGCCGACGTAGCCGTCGCCCGGCGCGGTCGGCGTACCGATGCTGCGCGGCACGGCCTCGACCGCATTCGCGCCGTGCTCGGCGGCCAGCGCGACCGCGGCCTCCAGCAGCGTCCTGGTGAGCCCGGTGTGGCGAGCCGTGCGGTGAACGTAGAAGCAGGTCACCGCCCACGCGTCCGGATCGCCGTCCTGCCAGGCGCGGGACCGGGCCAGTCTCGGATACTCCGACCGAGGGCCGGCCGCGCACCATCCGACCGGCACCCCCTCCCGGTACGCCAGCACCCCGACCGGCGACGTCTGATCGCCGGCGAACCGCTCGAACACGGCCCGGGACTCGCCCGCTTCCCAGACCTCACGGCGCTGCGGGTCGAGCAGCAGGAACCAGGTGCAGTAGCAGTGTCTGGTCACCGCGGTGGTGCCCAACAACTCGGCGAGGTCACCGAACCGGTCCGGGGTCAGCGGATGCAGGTCCATGACGCCATTGTCCGCGCCGGTCGTCGAGGAGGGCGACGGCCCGGCCGGTTCACCGGGCGGGACTCTCGGCTTAGCGTGGCGTTATGGGCAGTTTCGGCGGGGATGTTCCCGGTGATCGGCTGTCAGGCCGTGGCGAACGCCATGCTTCGGGCGAGTACGCCGATGTCGGGTTGATCGGTGAACAGGCCGTCGATCCCCGTCCTGAGGAACGTGATCTGCTCGTCGATCGCGCGCCCGTACGCGTTGGGGTCGGTGCCTACCCGGTAATCGGCCGGCAGGAACTGGTTCTCGGCGCGGAACGTGTACGGGATGACCTGCAGGCTAGCGGCGTGCGCGTCGTCCACCAGGCTGGTCGGCAGGCCCAGCGTGCCGTCGGCGTTGCGGGGGATGACCTGGACCTTGTCCGGCCCGATGCCCTGCACGAAGGTGGAC
>JBKOWB010000403.1:0-5631 GCA_046724195.1 Actinomycetota bacterium | reverse complement strand
GTCCAGCGTTGCTGCTGGAAGTTCGAGCCGTCCGGCGCGGTACGCCGGGGCGGGTCGATCCAGATCCCCGACGGCCAGCCCGTGCACGAGCGCAACAGGGAGAGGTGCAGCGCGCCGGTGGTGTCCACGGCGAACCCGGGGATTCCGCGGTTGACGATTCCGAGCGTGTAGTCGTCGAGGTCAGGGTCGGGTGAGTCGCTCAGCGTCGCCGGCTGGCCGACCTCCACGACGCCGCCATCGAGCTGCGCACAGAGGCTGTGCACCTCGTCCTCGCCGACCACGAGCAGCACCGGTAGGGTGCGGATGCCGGTCAGATCCGCGTTCGGTACCCAGACATCGGTCAACGGCGCGACCGCCGGCACCCAGATCCGGGCCCGGCCGGTGGCGGCGAGCTGTCGGACCAGCTCGGCGGCGTAACCCGGATCGGCTTGCTCCAGCACCTGCGCGGTAAACGCGTTGACGTCCGGGCCGCCGACGGCGATGCGGACGTCGGGCAGGTTCGAGTCGACATCGAGCTTGCCGTACCGCGATCCCGCCCCGGTGGAACAGGTCGCGGTCACGCCCTTGCGGACGAGGGCGACGGCCAGGTCGCGCACGGAGTCCACCGGCGCACCGTCCCGGTCCGGCGAGATGATCTCGGCGACGCCGATCGCCCGGGTGTGCAGCCGGGCACCGTCGAGGTCGTGCAGGTCGACCCGGGCGGTCGCGGACAGCGCGAACCAATGGTGTGCGGGATTGTCCAGCGTCCACGGTGCCTGCTCGGAGTCCACGTCGATCAAACCGAAGCCGCGGCCGACGACGGCGTTGCCGACCTCGCTGACGGGTAGCGCGCCGGGAATGGCCGCCGGCCAGCGCAGCCGGACCAGGTGGTCGGCGCCGGTGAAGTCGTCGACGTGCGTGGTGGCGTCGATCCGGTCCGAACCGTGCCAGAGTGTCAACTGTTGGGTGTATCGCAGTGGACCGACGGCTCCGGTCACAGTCACTCGTTCGCCGAGCGGGCTGCGCTCGACGAGCACGGACGTCGCGGGCGCCTGCGCCGAGGCGTGTACCGGAGCGCCCTTGGGCAGCAGGTGCCACGGTCCCTCGTGGAAGCGCGGGTGCGCCGGGTACTCGTCGTACACCAGAAGCTCGTTGCCCAACCGCCCGGGCTGCAGCAGCTCCCGACCGGTCCGCTTGTCCCACAGCCCGGCGACACCGCCGCCGCGATCCGGGTCGACGGTGAGCCGGTAGGCGTCGTTCTCGATTCCGGGCACGGCGCCCGCCGGAGCCGCCTGCCAGCCGATCGGGCTTGCTTCGGTGGTGCCGGCCAGGCGCAACGTCAGGTAACCCACCGCGGGCACGTCGATCGCGCGGAAAGTGACGTCGACGGCCGCGATGCTGCCGTCGGGATGGTGGCGCGCGTGTTCGAGCAGGACCGGGAGCCGCTCCGCGCCGGATCGCAGCACGACACCGCGGAAGCCCGGCATCGGGAACTCCGCCCTTACCCGGACCAGGTCGGTGCGCGGCCAGGACAGCGGGTTGAACACCACCACGCGCCGTTCCGCGGTGTCGTCCGGTGCGGCGCCCGCCCCGGGCAGCTGGGCGCTCAGGTGCCGCAGCGACCTTTCGAGCACCCGGCCGGCAAGGTCGTAGGCCTCCCGCCAGCCGGTCAGCAGGTCCAGGTATACCTGATCGGACTCGCTGCCGGTGATGGCGTCATGGTGTGCCCCGAACACGAGTTGTCGCCAGGCCTTGTCGATCGCGGCGTGCGGGTAGGCGGCGCCGTGCGCGGCGGCGATCGTGGCGAACGTCTCCGCGTCAAGCAGCAGCGCTTCGGCGTGCCGCTGCGCCTGCTTGGTGTCGATGAACGACACATCCTTGCCGGTGTAGACCGGGTTCATGTCACGGGTCTGCGGCGCGGGGCGGTCCAGTTGCGCGCGCACCGCGGCGAAGAACTCGCGAGGCAGCCCGCAGACGAAGCGTGGCCACACGTAGCGGGCGTTCCAGTCGCGGTGGATCTCGGTGACCCACTTCGCCGGCGGGGTGTAGTCGGTGCCCACCGGCAGCAGCACGTTGCGGGTGGCGGCGACGTTCTTGAGCAGCAGGAAGAGGTTGTAAACGCTCTGTTCCGCCGCGGCCAGCGTCGGTTTCGAGTCGATCTGCCACCCGGCGGAGTAGTGCGCCGGCATGTAGTGGGTGAGCACGCCCTTGCCGGACGGCGAGACCCACTCGAACTCGGATGAGAACTGCATGACAGCCGGGTCGCCCCAGCCGTCCGTGCGGGGCTCGTGTGTCCACAGCATCGGGCCCCACTGATGGAATGGCCCGCGGGCCCACGACGAGGAATCCAGGCCCGCGTCGGCGACCAGGCCGGGGAACTGCGGGTCGTGCCCGAACACGTCGAGCTGCCACGCGGTGCGCGGGTCGCCGCCGAGCATGTCGCGCTGGAAACCCACGCCGTACACCAGGTTGCGGATCGTCGACTCGGCGGAGGTGAGGTTGGTGTTGGGTTCGTTGTAGGTGCCGCCCATCAATTCCATCCGGCCCTGCGACAGCAGGGTACGAAGGTAGGCGCGGTCCTGCGGGTGGGTGTCCCAGTACGGCTTGAGGTAGTCCAGCTCGGCCAGCACGAACTTGTAGTCCGGGTCCCGCCGCGCGGTTTCCAGGTGCAGGCGTACGAGGTCGAAACCGGTGTGCTGGAAGTCCATCCGGAACTCGCCCGCGGATTGGCCGGGCCGTCCCCACGTCGCGGTGTAAGCGGCCTGGGTGTTCCACCAGACCGGGTCATAGTGGAAATGCGACACCATCCAGACCGTCCAACCCGGTTCGGCGACCGTCAGCTGCGCCTCAGCGGTGGCCCGCTCGGCGCCGTCGTCGGCGGTCACCCGGATAGGTATGACCGTTCCGGGTACGGCGTCGCAGGTCACGCCGACCTCGGCCGACAACGCGGTCACGGCGTGCGGTGCCGCGAGGACGGCCCGTCCGGACACGCCATCGCCGGCGACAGCTACCTGTACCTCACGGCCGGGGTGCTCCACCTCCACCCGGACCACCTGGAGCGGGTCCGCTGGCGCGCCGATGAACAGCTCGGTGGAGGTGACGGCCACGATGCGCATGGGTGAGTGCCTCACAGGTCGGTCAGCCTTTGACGGCGCCGGTGAGGCTGAACGCCCCGCCGAGCACCCTGGACAATGCGGAGTAGAACACCACGACGGGCAGGGTGTAGAGGATCGAGAACGCGGCGAGCTGGCCGTACGCGACCTGCCCGTACTGGGAGAAGAACGTGTAGATGGTCACCGAGGCCGGTTGCTTCTCCGGGCTGAGCAACAGGATGAACGGCACGAAGAAGTTGCCCCACTGCAACACGAACGTGAAGATGAACACCACGGTGAGTCCCGGAACCATCAGCGGCAGCACAATCCGGTGCAGTGACTGGAACCAGCCGGCCCCGTCCGTCCAGGCCGCCTCCTCAAGGCTGATCGGCACGCCGTCCATGAAGTTCTTCATCATCCAGACGGCGAACGGCAGCGAGGCAGCGGACATGAACGCGATCGTGGCCGGTATCGAGTCGACGAGGTTGACCCGGCTGTACATCGCGTAGACCGGCACCATCACGGCCGTGATCGGCAGGCCGGTGGAGAACAGGATGATGTAGAGGAACGACCGGCCGAATCGGCTCTGATACCGCGACAGGGGATAGGCGGCCAGGACGGCCACGAACACCGTCAACAGGGCCGTGCCGCCGGAGATGATCACGGAGTTGAGGATCGGCCGGTACATCGTCTCGGGGTTCATGACGGCCCGGAAGTTGGCCGTGGAGAACGTCCAGTCGAGGTGCGCGGACAGGGATGCGCCCGGCTGCACCGAGGCGATCACGAGCCAGGCGAACGGCACCAGGAACGCGACGGCGATGATCGCGAGTACGGCAAAGGTGGCGGCACGGGTCGTGCCCCGCCTGGCCACCGTCAGGTCGGTCATCAGTCCTCCAGCCGGATGAGTCGCAGGTAGATCGCCGAGAAGAGCGCGCCGACGATCAACAGCACGAGCGCCATCGCGGTGCCGTAACCGAGTTGGTAGAACTTGAACGACTGCTGGTACATGTAGAGCGGCGTGGTCTGGCTCGCCGTCCCGGGGCCGCCGCCCGTCATCACGTAGATCAGGCCGAACGCGGCCAGCGTCTGCAGCGTGATGAGCATCAGGTTGCTGACGATGGCACGCCGGATCAGCGGCAACGTGATGTGCCGCAGGCGCTGCCACCCGGATGCACCGTCGACGGCCGCGGCCTCGGTGAGGTCCGGTGGCACCTCGGAGAGAGCGGCGGAGTACACCAGCATGGAGAAGGCGGTGCCGCGCCACACGTTGGCGATGATGACCGCCAGCATGGGCGCGGTGTATAGCCAGTTCTGCTGGAGGCCGAGAGGTCCGAGCAACGCGTTCAGCGTGCCAGTGCGGTACAGGAACGCGTACCAGCAGAAGCCGGCGACCGTCTCGGGCACGGCCCAGGCCGCGATGACCACGCCGGTGACCGCGCCGCGGACCAGCCGGCTGCGGCCGCGCAGCACCAGCGCGATGAGCAGGCCGAGGGTGTTCTGCCCGATGACGGCCGAGCCGACCACGAAGATCAGGGTCAGCTCCAGCGAATGCAGGAACGACCGATCGTGGGCCATCCGGGTGAAGTTGTCGATCCCGACGAAGTCCACCGTGCTCGACCCGGTCAGCGCCAGGTTGGTGAACGCGGTGTACACGCTCCACAACATCGGGCCTGCGAAGAAGAGCAGCAGCAGCACGAGGGCGGGCGCCATCGGCGCCAACCGGAGGAACAGGTGCCGGGGCCTCCGGCGGGGCGCGGCGTCGAGCGCGCGGACCGCCGGAGCCTCGACCGGGGCGACCGACGTCATGAGCCGGTCGTGACCTTGTCCGGGCCTACCGCGGACTTGAGCTGGTCGCTGTAGGCGGCGGCCGCCTGCTGGGGCGTCATCTGCCCGGTCATGACAGCCTCCATGGCGACCTGGATGGCGTCGGAGACGTGCGGGTAATCGGCGTAAGCGGGCCGGAAGTGGGTGACCTGGACGAGATCGGTGAAGAACTTCAGGGTCGGGTTCGACGTCAGGTACGCCGGGTCGGCCGCGACGTCGGCGCGCTCGGCGATCTGGCTTGCGGCGATGTCGTACGCCTGGCTGTTGTCCTTGTTCAGCGCCAGGCTCACGTAGTCGAACGCGGCCTTCTTGTCCTTGGCGTGCGAGCCCACCGAGAGCACCCATCCTCCGGACATGCTGGTCGAGCCGGGAGCCTGGGCGTTCTGCGTGGGCATCGGGGCCTGACCGAGCACAGTGGACCACTGCGGCCACGGCTTGTCGCCGGTCTTGAGCCAGGTGCCGCTGAGCCAGGAGCCGTCCAGGTCGATGGCCAGCTTGCCGCCGGGCAGTAGCTCGTTGCTCACGCTCGTGCCGAAGTTCGGGTTGAGGGCGTCCTGCGGTTCCGGCCCGAGTTTCTCGCCGTAGACGGTCTTGACGAACGTGAGCGAGTCTTGGAATCCGGGGCTGGCTGCGATCCACTTCTTGGTGGCGTCGTCGTAGAGCGTGTTGTTCGTGCCGTACAGCAGCATCTCGAAGCCCTGCATGGTGGCGCCCTCACCGGCGCCCTTGCCGGAAT
>JBKOWB010000319.1:0-7973 GCA_046724195.1 Actinomycetota bacterium | reverse complement strand
ATGGCCGGCGTGCTCAAGCCGCTCGGCGAGCTCATCACGACGCTGCCGATCGGACCGGAGCACCCGGGGCGCACCGCCGGGCCGAGCTTCGAGCTGTTCTACGAGGACGACGACCTCCTGCCGCACCGGGAATCCGCCTGGATACTCCTCGAGGATTCGCACGAACTCGCCGAAGTGCGCCTGTTCCTACTGTCCGCGCGCCCTCGCCCTGCTCGAGGATCGTGTCGAGCGCCTGCTGGGCGGACGCGGGGTCGGTCACGGCCACGAGTTCGGGCCACCGGAAGTCGGCGCTCGTCGCCTGTGCGCGTGGCGGCCCGACGAACAGGTGGCGCTCGCCGAACTTCTCGGTGAGGCGTGCCAGACCTTGCTCGATCGAGCGATAGAGGTGACCGATGGTCGCGAAGTCCTGCAGCTGGGGCACGATGTCGCCGGCGGCCGTCGAGGGCATCGCGTCGTGCACGGGCGTGTCGATGTCCTTCGCGCCCTCGAGCGCCATGCCCTCGGGGCGCTCGAGGAACATGAAGTGCTGCAGTGCGGGCTCGCCGAAGGGCACCAGTGTCAGGTTCACCCCGGCGGGATAGTGGTGCGCGGGCGCCGGAAGGTTCGGCCGGGTCAGATGCGGCGCGGCGCCGATCGCGGAGAGCACGTTCTGCACGAGAGCGAGGTGCAGCATCTCGTCGGTAGCGATGTGCGAGATCGTGCGGCGCCAACGGGTCACCGCCTCGAGATCCTCGGGCGTGAGCCCTTCGCCTGCACGCTGCTTGAGCGAGAAGGCGGCGAACAGGTACTGGCACATGATCCCGTGCTCGATCTCGGCGGCCTGGCACAACATGTAGATCAGTGCCTCGCGATGCTCGATCACGAACGGCGCTTCCGGCTCCGCCCGTCCGCCACGCGTCGCCAGTAGCTCAGAAAGCGGACCGCGCCCTGCGCTGCTGGCCGGATCCGCCATTCACGCCACCTTCGGTTCGTCGACGATATGAGAAGGACCAGGCGACACATGCGGCGCGGTCATCCAAAGCCCGTGAATCAGCACGATCGGTAGCGCATTGGTCGTCGGCTCGTTCATGACGCTCCTTCCGATGAGGGCTGCATCATCGGAACCCTCGGGCAGCGCTCGCCTCACCCCACAGGGGTGAAGTCGCGGCCCGTCGGCACACGCTCTGCACCGCCTCCGGGTCGCGGGTCGCTTCCGTGACTTCCTAACCGTCCCGCACATCTGGCAGTCGCCGGAGGTGCTGTGGCGCAACTACGCCAAGTGCCTCGCCGGCGGGGAAGCCGAGCTGCGGCGGCGGATGGAGGCGGGCTACGGTCGCCGGCCGCCTACGCCGAACTTCGGCACGTATTCGGCACAGATCCTCGTAGAGGGCCGGTGACGGCCGGATGTGGTCGGACAATCGTTCGAGGCCGCCGATTGCGTTTGCGCTGGTCAGTGGGCCGGAAGTCCTGATCAACTCTCGTGCCCCCGGCAGGATTCGAACCTGCGCTTTCGCCTCCGGAGGGCGACGCTCTATCCCCTGAGCTACGGGGGCTCAGCGACGAGAAGCCTAGCAGGCACCGCCGAAGCCTGACCAACCGGTTCGGCGGCGCGCCGGGGTCAGCTCGCCTGTATGCGCCGCACCATGGAGTCGATCAGGTTGATCTCGCCTTGCTGGCTGGCGTCAATGGTATGTGCCAGCCAGGTCACGTCGTCGTTGTGCGATTGCTTCAGGATCTCCTGGGCCATGTGGATGCCGCCCAGGTGGTGCTGGCGCATCAGCGTCAGGTACTGGATGTCGAGGTCCTTGCCGGTCGCCTTGCGGAGCGCGGCCATCTGTTCGGGCGTGGCCATGCCCGGCATCAGGCCGTTCACCACCGCGCCGGCGGAGTCGGGCGTCCAGGCCATCGGCGCCTGGCTGCCGGTCGGGCTGAGGTGCCAGTCGCGCAGCCACGCCTGCATGTAGTTGATCTGGCCGTGCTGGGTGAGCGCGATGTCGCCGGCCAGGTTGACCACGGCCGGGTTGGTTGAGTTGGCGTGCGCGATCATCGACATCTCGACCGCCTGCGCGTGGTGGGTCGACATGTCGCGCAGGAAGCCGGCCTCCGGTGAGTCGTCACCCGGGGTGCGTAGGCGCGGCCCTAAGAGGCCGGCGGCCAGGCCGAGGATCAGGCCGAAGACGAGGACGCCGGCCAGTACGCCGACGCCGAACCGGAGCCGGCGCGGCGGTTCGGAACCGTTGACCGGGGCGGCGGCCGGAGCCGCCGCGTCCGGATCGGCGGAGAGCGTCATCACTTCCCCGTGCCAGGGGCGGCCTGGACGGGGCCGGTGGTGGTGTTGCCGCTGGAGCATGCCGCGCCGGGCTCCATGGACGCGTTCAGGCGCAGGGCCTTGATGAACTTGTCGATCCGCTTGTCGCCGGCGCTGTCGACCTTGAGCTGATAGCCCCAGGCCTGCAGCGAGACGTTCTTGTCGAGGCCGGCGACGGGACTCATCAGCATGTAGTCCTTGCCCTGGACCTTCGACTTCAGCTGGTCGACCTGGTCGGCCGCGAGGCCCTGCTTGTACGTCACCCAGACCGCGCCGTGCTCAAGGCTGTGCACGGCGTGCTCGTTGGCGATCGGCTCGGTGTAGATGTCACCCATGCAGTTCTGCCAGAGCGGGTTGTGCGCGCCGCCGACGGGCGGGTTCGTCGCGTACGTGAGCGGGCCGTCCTTGTGGTCCCGCGCGTCGATCTGCGGGTTCTTCTGGGCCCGGTAGTTCACGATGCCCTTGATGCCGGCCGCTTGATCCTGCCAGGACTGGTTCCCCTTGACCGAGGCGAAAATGCCGTACCCGATGATGCCGGCCGCGATCAGGACGACCACGCCGGCCACCGCGATCGGGCCCCAGTTGCGGCCGCCGCTGACCTTGACCGGCGCGATCGGCTTGCGGCCCTTCGGACCCTTTCCGGCAGCGCCCTTGGCGCCGCCCGGCCGAGCACCGGTCGCCTTTGCCGACTTGGCCGGCCCTGCGGGCGGCTTGCCTTGGCCCGACTTCTTGCCGACCCGGACGGTGGACGGGACCCGTTCGGGACCCGGGGTGCTCATACTCATCGTGCCTCGTCAATTCAAGCGCAGTCGGAAAGGCGGGGCTCGGGTGGCCACCGAGCGGCAAAGTCTACCCCCGATAACATGGCTCAGTGACTCCCGCCAGCCTCGCCGCCACTGTTCTCGCCGCCGCCCGGGCCGTGTTCGCCGCCCGGGGGCTCGACGTCTCCATCCTGCCCGAGGCGACGACCGTGGAGCGACCCCGAAATCCCGAGCACGGCGACTACGCGTCGACGCTCGCGCTGCAGCTCTCCAGGAAGGTCGGCGTGCCGTCGCGCGAGCTCGCGTCCGCGCTGGCCGAGGAACTGGGGCGGCAGCCCGGCATCAAGTCGGTGGAGATCGCCGGACCGGGCTTCCTGAACATCCGGCTGGACGCCGCCGCGGCGGGCGCGCTGGCCCGCGACATCGTGGTGGCCGGAGACCGGTACGGCCACACCGGCCGGCTCGCCGGCGAGCGGATCAACCTGGAGTTCGTCTCCGCCAACCCCACCGGCCCCGTACACATCGGCGGTGTCCGGTGGGCCGCGGTCGGCGACGCGCTGGCCCGGCTGCTGCGCGCCTCCGGCGCCGGTGTCGGCACGGAGTACTACTTCAACGACGCCGGCTCCCAGATCGACCGCTTCGCCCGGTCCCTGTACGCCAGCGCGAAGGGTGAGCCGGTGCCCCAGGACGGATACGGCGGCGCGTACATCGGCGAGATCGCGACGGCGGTGCTGGCCGACGCGCCCGACGTGCTGAAGCTCGGCGAGCCCGAGGCGCTAGAGGTCTTCCGGGTCGAGGGCGTCCGGCTGATGTTCGCCGAGATCACGGCGTCGCTGGACGAGTTCGGCGTGCACTTCGACACCTACTTCAACGAGAAGGACCTGCACGAACGCGGCGAGCTGCAGATGGCCCTGGACCGGCTCCGCGAGCAGGGCCACGTGTTCGAGGCCGACGGCGCGGTGTGGTTGCGCACGACCGATTTCGGCGACGACAAGGACCGGGTGCTGCGCAAGTCGGACGGCGAGTGGACGTACTTCGCCGCGGACTGCGCCTATTACCTGGACAAGCGAGAGCGCGGCTTCGACCGTGTCGTGATCATGCTGGGCGCCGACCACCACGGCTACGTCGGGCGGATGAAGGCGATGGCCGCCTGCTTCGGCGACGACCCGGACACCAACCTCGAGATCCTCATCGGCCAGCTGGTCAACCTGGTCCGCGACGGTGAGCCGCTGCGGATGAGCAAGCGGGCCGGCACGGTGGTGACGCTGGAGGACTTCGTCGACGCGCTGGGCGTGGACGCGGCCCGTTACGCCCTGGCCCGGTACTCGTCCGACTCGCCGATCGACATCGACATCGACCTGTGGACCCGCGCGAGCCGCGACAACCCGGTCTACTACGTGCAGTACGTGGCCGCACGGACGGCGAACGTGGCCCGTAACGCGGCCGAGGTCGGCCTCACCCGCGGCGAGCCGGACGACTTTCACCCCGAGCTGCTCAGCCACGAGAAGGAGAACGACCTGCTCAAGGCGCTGGGGGAGTACCCGGCTGTGGTCGCCAGCGCGGCCGAGTTGCGCGAGCCGCACCGGGTGGCCCGCCACCTGGAGGAGGTCGCGGGCGCCTACCACCGGTTCTATGACAAGTGCCGGGTGCTGCCGGTGGGCGACGAGCCGATCAACGACCTGCAGCGGGCGCGGCTATGGCTGAACGACGCCACCCGAACGGTGATCGCGAACGGGTTGGGCCTGCTCGGGGTGTCCGCGCCGGAAAGGATGTAGCTCATGCGAGCTCACGAAGCCGGTGCGCTGCACGGCGACCTCGGCACCCGGGAGCCGGCCTGGCTGCGTACCCCGGACGATGTGAACGCGCTCGTGCCGCAACTCTGGTCGCGGACCGTGACCCGCGCGGACACCGGCGATCTCACCGTCGGCGGCGTGAGCGTGCGGACGCTGGCCGCCGAGCACGGCACGCCGGCGTACTTGCTGGACGAGGACGACCTGCGGGCGCGCTGCCGCGACTTCGTGGCAGCGTTCGCCGGCGCGGATGTCTACTACGCGGGCAAGTCGTTCCTGTGCAAGGCGGTCGTGAAGATCATTCACGAGGAGGGGCTCTTCCTCGACGTCTGCACCGGCGGCGAGTTGGCCGTCGCCCTGGCCGCGGGTTTCCCGGCCGAGCGGATGGGCTTCCACGGGAACAACAAGTCGATGCCCGAGTTGTCCAGAGCGGTGGAGGCCGGCGTTGGCCGGATCATCGTGGACTCCTTCGATGAGATCGAGCGACTGACCTCGCTTGCCAACGAAACGGGTAAGCGGCCCTCGGTGCTGCTCCGCGTCACGGTCGGTGTCGAGGCGCACACTCATGAGTTCATCGCAACTGCTCACGAGGACCAGAAGTTCGGCTTCTCGCTGGCCGGCGGTGCTGCGTTCGTCGCGGCAGTCAAGATCATTGACGAGGGCGTGCTCGACCTGTTGGGGCTGCACTCGCACATCGGCTCGCAGATCTTCGACACCAGCGGCTTCGAGGTGGCGGCGCGACGGGTGCTGGAACTGCAGGCCCAGATCCGCGACGCGCGCGGCCTCGAGCTGCCCGAGCTCGACCTCGGCGGCGGCTTCGGCATCGCGTACACCACGCAGGACGACCCGTCCACGCCCGGCGATCTCGCGAAGCGCATCAACAAGATCGTCGACTCGGAGTGCGAGCTGGCCGACCTGCGCGTGCCACGGCTCTCGATCGAGCCGGGCCGGGCCATCGTGGGCCCATCGGTCTTCACGCTGTACGAGGTGGGGACGGTCAAGGACGTGGACGGCATCCGCACGTACGTGAGCGTTGACGGCGGGATGAGCGACAACATCCGCACCGCGCTCTACGACGCGTCCTACTCGGCCACGGTCGCCGGTCGGAGGAGTGGCGCCGAGCCGCTGCTGGCCCGCGTCGTGGGAAAGCACTGTGAATCCGGGGACATCCTCGTGAAGGATGAATTCCTGCCCGCCGACGTGCAACCCGGAGATCTTCTCGCGGTGCCCGGAACCGGCGCCTACTGCCGGAGCATGGCGAGCAACTACAACCATGTGCCGCGGCCGCCCGTGGTGGCGGTGCGCGACGGCGCCTCGCGCGTGATCGTCCGGCGGGAGACCGAGGCCGATCTGCTCGCATTGGATGTTGGATGAGGTCTGTGAAACTTGCGCTGTTGGGCTGTGGCACCGTCGGCTCCGAGGTCGTGCGACTGCTGCACGACCAGGCCGGCGACCTGACCGCCCGGATCGGTGCGCCGCTCGACATCGTCGGCATCGCGGTACGCCGGCTCGGCCGCGAGCGGGGCCACCTGCCGGTCGATCCCGCGCTGTTCACCACGGACGCGCTCAGCCTGGTCAAGCGCGACGACGTGGACATCGTGATCGAGGTCGTGGGCGGCATCGAGCCCGCGCGGAGCTGGCTCACCGAAGCGCTGCGGGCGGGCCGGAGCGTGGTGACCGCGAACAAGGCGCTGCTCGCCGAGGACGGGGCGACGCTGCACGACGCGGCCGCCGAGGGCGGCGCCGACCTCTACTACGAGGCCTCCGTCGCGGGCGCGATCCCGCTGCTGCGACCGCTGCGCGAGTCGCTGCACGGCGACCGCGTCAACCGGGTCACCGGCATCGTTAACGGCACGACCAATTTCATCCTCTCGTCCATGGACGCCACCGGCGCGGGCTTCCAGGAGGCGCTCGACGAGGCGACCGAGCTCGGGTACGCGGAAGCCGACCCGACCGCCGACGTGGAGGGCTTCGACGCCGCCGCGAAGGCCGCCATCCTCGCCTCCCTCGCGTTCCACACCCGGGTCACCGCGGCGGACGTGTTCCGGGAGGGCATGACCGGGGTGACCGCCGGCGATGTGGCCAGCGCCAAGGAGATGGGCTGCACCATCAAGCTGCTCTGCATCGCCGAGCGTGGGCCGGATTCGGGCGGCCAGGAGTCGGTCAGCGTTCGCGTGCACCCGGCGATGATCCCGCGCAGCCACCCGTTGGCCAGCGTCGGCGACGCGTTCAACGCGGTATTCGTCGAGGCCGAGGCCGCGGGGCAGCTGATGTTCTACGGCCGGGGCGCCGGGGGTACGCCCACCGCGAGTGCCGTGCTCGGCGACATCGTGGCCGCGGCCCGGAACCGGCTGTCCGGTACCCGGGCGCCGAGCGAGTCCGCGTACGCGCACCTGCCGATCCGGCCCATCGGCGAGGCGGTGACCCGGTACCACATCAGCCTCGAGGTCGCCGACCGGATGGGTGTACTCGCCACGATCGCCGGCGTGTTCGCCAAGCACGAGGTGTCCATCGCGACGGTCCGGCAGAGCGGCCGCGACGCCGACGCCACGTTGGTGATCGTCACGCACGGCGCGCCGGACGCACACCTGGCCGCGACCGTCGAGGAGCTGGAGACGCTCGATATCGTTCGCTCGATCGCCAGCGTGCTGCGCGTTGAGGGAGGGGCCTGAACCATGCTCGACCATGTGGGTTTCCAATGCGCCGACATCGCCGCCCGCGCGACGTTCTACGACACGGTCCTCGCGCCGCTGGGCTTGCTGTACCACGAGAACTACTACGGCGCGTACGTCCGCGACCCGTACGGCAACAACGTCGAGGCCGTCTCTCACCGAGGCGGGGAGTAGCCATGTGGCGCGGGTTGATCGACGCTTACGGGGACCGGTTGCCGGTCTCGGACGCCACCCCGGTGATCACGCTGTACGAGGGCAACACGCCGCTCGTGCCCGCGCCGGTGCTCTGCCAGCGCGCGGGGGCCGACGTCTACCTCAAGGTCGAGGGCGCCAATCCGACCGGCTCGTTCAAGGACCGCGGCATGACCATGGCGGTGTCCAAGGCGGTCGAGGAGGGTTCGAAGGCGATCATCTGCGCCTCGACCGGCAACACCAGCGCGTCCGCGGCGGCGTACGCGGCCCG
>JBKOWB010000332.1:0-10112 GCA_046724195.1 Actinomycetota bacterium | reverse complement strand
GCCAACAGCCTCGTCCCCGGCGGTTCCGTCCTGGTCACCGACGACCGGGGGTCGCGTGCTCATGCAGCGGCGGTCCGACTCCGGCAATTGGTCTCTGCCTGGGGGCGTCATGGACATCGGCGAAACCCTGCAGCAGTGCGTCATCCGCGAAGCGAAGGAGGAGACCGGCCTCGACGTCGAGCTCATCGGCCTACTCGGGATCTACACCGACCCGGGCCACGTCATCGCCTACGGCGACGGCGAAGTCCGCGGTCGATGGATGGTGGACCCCTGCTTTGAGGGGTGTCACTGGCCGTACAGCCGGTCGGGTCGGCCGTTCGTACGAGTGGGGATGGGCCCCGTGCACAGGGCCGGATTGCTCCTTCGTAACGAGCGAGGTGTCTTTCTGTACGAGGGTGTTCCCGCTGGCTACCTTGCCTGCGTAAGGCCAGTTAGTCAGGACGTCGCCTGCTGCCATCAGCGTCGGCGACGGGCTCGGACCCGACCGATGGCGGTCGTATATATAACGCACCAGGGACGGGCGGGATGGGCAACCATCCCGCCCGTTCTGCGCGCGGCCGCATGGCAGAGTGAACAGCCGTGACACGCGCACACCTGGACAAGCAGCCGCATGAGGTCGCCGAAATGTTCGACGGCGTGGCCGAGCGGTACGACCTGACCAACACCGTCCTGTCGTTCGGTCAGGACCGCGGCTGGCGGCGGGCCACTCGCGCCGCACTCCGCCTGCGGCCCGGCGAGCGGGTGCTGGACGTCGGCGCCGGCACCGCCGTCTCGACCGAGGAGCTGGGCCGGTCCGGCGCGCTTGCGGTGGGTGTGGATCTGTCCGTGGGGATGCTGCGGGCGGGGCGGCGGACCCGGCCAACCGTGCCACTGGTCGCTGGCGACGCCCTCAAGCTGCCGTTCCCGGACGCGTCTTTCGACGCGGTGACGATCTCGTTCGCGCTGCGCAACGTGGTGGACACCGGCGCGGCGCTGCGCGAGCTGGGGCGGGTGACCCGGCCGGGTGGACGCCTGGTGGTCTGCGAGTTCAGCCATCCCACCAACGCGGCGTTCCGTACCGTCTATCTCTCGTACCTGATGAGGTCCTTGCCGGCGGTCGCCCGCGGCGTCGCCAGCAACCCCGACGCGTACGTCTATCTGGCCGAGTCGATCCGCGCCTGGCCCGATCAGGTCGGGCTGGCCGCCCGCATCGCAGACGCGGGTCCGTGGGCCCGGATCGGCTGGCGCGATCTGACGGGTGGCATCGTGGCCCTGCACCGAGCTACCAGGGCGTGAAAGCTCGCCCACGAGGGGCGGGACGCCGTGGGAATGGTTAGGGTTCCCTAAGCCCCACGCCCTTCGATGACGGTCCTAGACTCCGATCTGGGGTAGCTTGTGAACTGTTTCACGAGCCTGGCGCGAGACGGAGGTGAGCCGTGAACGATCACCACGCAGCATCGGGCCCCGTCACCGACGAGGCCGACGTGATCGTGGTCGGCGCGGGGCCCGGCGGCTCCGCCGCGGCCTATCACATGGCCCGCCACGGCCTTCGCGTCCTGCTGATCGACAAGTCCGACTTTCCCCGGGAGAAGGTCTGCGGAGACGGGCTGACACCGCGCGCTACGCGGCAGTTGATCCGGATGGGCATCGACACCTCCGAGAAGGCCGGCTGGCTGCGGAACAAGGGTCTGCGGGTGATCGGCGGCGGCGTGCGCCTCGAGCTGGACTGGCCCGAACTGGCCAGCTTCCCGGCCTACGGCCTGGTGCGTACCCGTTTGGACTTCGACGACATGCTGGCCAAGCGGGCGGTCGAGGCCGGAGCGCTGCTCCGTACGGGCGTGAATGTGACCGGCCCGGTGCTGGACGACGACGGCCGCGCCGCGGGAGTGCTGGCGCAGGCCGGCCCCGCCAAGGAACCCGTGGAGTACCGCGCGCCGCTGGTCGTCGCGGCGGACGGGGTGTCCGGGCGCCTGCCGCTCGCCATGGGTCTGGCCAAGCGCGAGGACCGGCCGATCGGCGTGGGGGTACGCCGCTACTACCGCTCGCCGACCCGTGCTGACGACGACTACCTGGAGTCCTGGCTGGAGCTGCGGAGCGCGGAGGATCACGAGCGGCTGCTGCCCGGGTACGGATGGATCTTCGGGCTCGGCGACGGGCGGGTCAACGTCGGGCTGGGCATTCTCAACTCATCGAGCGCGTTCGGCAAAACCAACTACCGGTCCTTGCTCACCGACTGGCTCGGCACCACGCCGGCGGATTGGGGCCTGTGCGACGAGGCCAACGCCGACGGCCCGATCCTCGGTGCCGCGCTGCCGATGGGTTTCAACCGAGTGCCGCACTACACGCGCGGCGTGATGCTGGTCGGCGATTCGGGCGGCATGGTGAACCCGATGAACGGCGAGGGCATCGCGTATGCGATGGAGTCTGGCGAGCTGGCTGCCGAAGTGGCGGTCCAGGCGCTGGCCCGGGCCCCAGGAGCCGACCGGGAGCGCGCGCTGCAGGCCTACCCGGCCGAGCTCAAGATGCGCTTCGGCGGGTACTACCGCCTAGGCGGAGTGTTCGTGAAGCTCATCGGGAACCCGCACATCATGCGGATCGCCACGAAGCACGGCATGCCGCACCCGACGCTCATGCGGTTCGTGCTGAGGCTGCTGGCGAACCTGACCGATCCCCGCGGCGGGGATGCCATGGACCGGATCATCAACGGCTTGACGAGAGTGGCGCCTGCGGTATGACCGACTGCACCGAGCGAAGCGAGGGCCAGGAGGGCATACCAAAGGCATGTCCGGTGTGATGCCCAGATCACCCCCGGTGGGACCCGGCTCCGACCGGATCAATAGTGTGAACCGGCTGACAGTGCTGGAAAGGACGAGCAGGAGACAACATGACGCTCAATCCTTACGTACCGATCGTCGGGTTGCTCGTTCTGGGCGCGCTATTCGCGCTCTTCTCGGTGTCCATCGCGCCGATCGTGGGTCCGAAGCGCTATAACCGGGCCAAGCTCGAGGCGTACGAATGCGGCATCGAGCCGACACCCCAGCCGATCGGCGGCGGCCGCTTCCCGGTGCGGTTCTACCTCACCGCGATGCTCTTCATCATCTTCGACATCGAGACCATCTTCCTCTATCCGTGGGCCATGTCCTTCGATGCGCTCGGCGTGTTCGGGTTCGTGGAGATGCTGCTGTTCATCCTCACCGTCTTCATCGCCTACGCGTACGTGTGGCGGCGCGGCGGCCTCAACTGGGACTGATCATTATGGGAATCGAAGAGAAGCTGCCCAGCGGCATCCTGCTGACCTCGGTCGAGAAGCTCTCCAACTGGGCCCGCAAGTCGTCGTTCTGGGGCGCCACCTTCGGCCTGGCCTGTTGCGCCATCGAGATGATGGCCGCCGGCGGCCCGCACTACGACCTGGGCCGCTGGGGCATGGAGGTCTTCCGGGCGTCGCCGCGCCAGGCCGACCTCATGATCGTCGCCGGCCGGGTGAGCCAGAAGATGGCCCCGGTGGTCCGGCAGATCTACGACCAGATGCCGGAGCCCCGTTCGGTCATCTCGATGGGCGTGTGCGCGTCCTCGGGCGGCATGTTCAACAACTACGCGATCGTGCAGGGCGTCGACCACATCGTGCCGGTCGACATCTATCTGCCCGGCTGCCCGCCGCGGCCCGAGATGCTGATCGACGCCATCCTCAAGATGCGCGAGAAGGTGATGGCCACGCCGCTCGGCCCGAACGGTCGCAAGATGCTCGAGCAGCGTCGCGCCGAGGGTAAGCTGCCGGCCGTCGAACCGTGGGACATGCCCTCGTCGTACCGCGTTGACAAGGCCCGGCGGGCCGAGTGGATCCAGGCGGTCAAGGAAGGCCGCGAAGAGCAGTTGCGCATCGAGAACTGGATGAAGCTGCATCCGCACCTGCGGGAGGACTCGTGAGCATCGAACCCACTCCCACCGGTGGCGTACCGGTCGAAGCCGAGCCGGTCGGCGCGGACATCGACGCACCCGCGCAGACCCCGCCCAGCCCCGAGAAGGGCATGTTCGGCATCCAGGGCACCGGCGACGTCTCGGGCTTCGGCGGTCTGGTCCGCCGCCGTCCGGATCTGGTGGGCACGCCGCGGCCGTTCGGCGGCTACTTCGACGAGGTGTACGACGCCCTGGAGGAGGCCTACCCCGGCTTCTCGGACGCGATCGAACGGGTGGTCGTGGACCGCGGCGAGCTGACCCTGCACATCGCGCCGGAGAAGATCGCGGAGGTCTGCCAGATCATGCGCGACGACGAGTCGCTGCGTTTCGAGCTGTGCTCGTCGTTGTCCGGCGTGGACTACCTGAACAGCGACCCGCGCCGGCTGCATGTCGTCTACGAGCTCATGTCGATGACGTACCGCCGCCGGGTCCGCCTCGAGACGGCCATCCCGGCCGGCGGCAGCGTGCCCAGCGTGACCAGCGTCTACCCGACCGCCGACTGGCACGAGCGGGAGACGTACGACATGTTCGGCGTCATCTTCACCGGCCACCCCAACCTCACGCGGGTCCTCATGCCGGACGACTGGGAGGGCTTCCCACAGCGCAAGGACTACCCGCTCGGCGGCGTGCCGGTCGAGTACAAGGGTGCCGAAATTCCGCCTCCTGACAAGCGGAGGGTCTATCAATGACGAGCCAGACAGCCAGCGGACCGGGATACGCCGCCGAACGCGAAACCACCGAGGGCCGCGTCTTCACGGTCACCGGCGGTGACTGGGAAACCATTACCAGCGCCATCGACCCGCTCAGCAACGAGAAGATCGTTGTCAACATGGGCCCGCAACACCCGTCGACGCACGGCGTGCTCCGGCTCGTCCTGGAGCTCGAGGGCGAAACCGTCACCGATGCGCGGCCGGTCGTGGGATACCTGCACACCGGCATCGAGAAGAACCTCGAGTACCGCAATTGGACCCAGGGCACCACGTTCGTGACCCGGGCCGATTACCTCGCGCCGATGTTCAACGAGGCGGCGTACTGCCTCGCGGTGGAGAAGCTGCTCGGCATCACCGACGACATCACCGAACGGGCCACCACGATCCGGGTGATGTTCATGGAGCTCAACCGGATCGCCTCGCACCTGGTCTGGCTCGGCACGACCGGCCTAGAGCTGGGCGCGATCTCGATGATGCTGTACGGCTTCCGCGAGCGCGAGTACATCCTGGACATCTTCGAGGAGACCTCCGGCCTGCGGATGAACCACGCGTACATCCGCCCGGGCGGCGTCGCCCAGGACCTCCCGCAGTCGGCCGTCCGCAAGATCCGTGACTTCCTCGTTTACATGCCGAAGAAGCTCAAGGAGTACGAGGCCATGCTCTCCGGCCAGGTCGTCTGGCACGGGCGCACCAAGGGCGTCGCAGTGCTCGACGTGACGGGCTGCATCGCCCTCGGCATCACCGGTCCGGTGCTACGCGCCGCCGGCCTCGCCTGGGATCTGCGTAAGACCATGCCCTACTGCGGCTACGAAACGTACGAGTTCGACGTCCCGACCGCAACTACCGCCGACGTCTGGGCCCGCTATCAGATCCGTGTAGCGGAGATCCGCGAGTCACTCAAGATCATCGAGCAGGCGCTGGATCGGCTGCGGCCCGGCCCGGTCATGATCTCCGACAAGAAGATCGCCTGGCCCGCACAGCTCGCGATCGGCATGGACGGCCTGGGTAACTCCCTCGAACACGTCGCGAAGATCATGGGCCAGTCGATGGAGGCCCTGATCCACCACTTCAAGCTCGTGACCGAGGGCTTCCGGGTGCCGCCCGGCCAGGTCTACGTCGGCATCGAGGCGCCGCGCGGTGAGCTCGGCGTGCATGCGGTCTCCGACGGTGGCACGCACCCGTACCGCGTGCACATGCGAGACCCGAGCTTCGTGAACCTTCAGGCCATCCCGCCGATGGCTGAGGGCGCCCTGCTCGCTGACGTCATCGCCGGCGGCGCGTCCCTGGACCCCGTGATGGGTGGGTGTGACCGTTAGATGTCAGATACTGCGCTGCCGAAGCGGCTTCGCCGCACGGCAACAGGAACCGAGGACGAGGTGGACTTCTCCCCGGCCGCCGAGCCGCTCGTGGAGAAGCTTCTGGAACCCGCGCTCGCGATCATCGCCCGCTATCCCGCGGGCCGTGAACGCTCGGCGCTGCTGCCGCTGCTCCACCTCGTCCAGGGTGAGGAAGGTTTCGTCACCCCGGCCGGAGTGGCGTTCTGCGCGGACGTCCTGGGCATCAACAAGGCACAGGTCGGCGCGGTGGCGACGTTCTACACGATGTACAAGCGACGCCCGGCCGGCGAATACCTGGTCAGCGTCTGCACCAACACGCTGTGCAACGTGATGGGCGGCCAGGAGGTCTACGACGAGCTCGTCGAACACCTGGGCGTCGGTCACGAGGAGACCACGGGCGACGGCAAGATCACCCTTGAGCACGCCGAGTGCCTCGCCGCCTGCGACTACGCGCCGGTGGTCACGGTCAACTATGAGTTCGCCATCGACCAGGCCACCCCGGACGCGGCGGTGACCATGGTGGAGCAGCTGCGCAACGGCGAGCGGCCCATGCCGGCACGGGGCGCGCGGCTATGTTCGCTCAGGGAGATGTCGATCCAGCTCGCCGGCTTCCCGGACGACCGCGAAGAAGCGGTGGCCGACGGCCTGGCCGGCCCACCGACGCTGCGCGGCGTGACGCTCGCGCAGGAGCACGGCATCGCGGTGGCCAACTTCGACCCGGACACCCCGATCGCCAGGACCAAGCCTGACCGATCGGCGCGGAAGGCCGCGCCGGTCCAGCCCGGCGAGAAATCGGCGGCGGAGGCCGCGTCGACGACCCGCGACGTGCGCGCCGGCGACGTCAAAGACCCCGAGGTACGGACGGCCGAGACGCGCAAGCCGGACGCCTCGACGCCGGTGGCGGACGCGCCCGGAACCCAGGTGCCCGCCGGTGGTCCGCCCCCGTCCACCCCGGACGCCCAGGAGGCCGAGGCCGCGGGTGTCGCGGCCAACCAGCCGGCGAGCGACGCCAAACCGGCCGCCGACACCGCCCCTGGTGGCGCGGACATCGTGAGCGACAACAGCGATGCTGACGACCATCCGACCGCGGACGACAACCCCGGTTGGACCGGCGCGCAGCCCGCGAACGAGGAGAAGAAGTGACTCAGCCCCGGCGTGAGGTTCTCCAGAAGCTGACCCCGGTTCTCACCAAGCGCTGGCTCTCGCCGGACGCTTGGAAGATCGACGTGTACGAGCAGCTCGACGGTTACGCCGCGCTACGCAAGGCGCTCGAGGTCCACCCCGACGATCTGATCCAGCTCGTCAAGGACTCGGGTCTCCGCGGTCGCGGCGGCGCGGGCTTCCCCACCGGTCTCAAGTGGGGGTTCATCCCGCAGGAACCGGACGGGGGGCCGCCGGCGCGACCGCACTACCTCGTGGTCAACGCGGACGAGGGCGAGCCGGGCACCTGCAAGGACCTGCCCCTGATGACGTACGACCCGCACTCGCTGATCGAGGGCGTCATCATTGCGGCGTACGCGATCCGATCCAGCCGGGCCTTCATCTACATCCGCGGCGAGGCCGTGCACGCGGCCCGCCGGCTGCGCAACGCGGTCGCCGAGGCGTACGCCAAGGGTTATCTCGGCGCGAACATCCTGGACACCGGGTTCGACCTGGACGTGGTGGTGCACAGCGGCGCCGGCGCGTACATCTGCGGCGAGGAGACCGCGCTGCTGGACTCGCTCGAGGGGTTCCGCGGTCAGCCCCGGCTGCGCCCGCCGTTCCCCGCGATCGCCGGCCTGTACGCGAGCCCGACCGTCGTCAACAACGTCGGCACGATCGCCAGCGTGCCGTACATCGTGCTGGGCGGCGCCGACTGGTGGAAGAGCATGGGCACGGCGAAGTCGTCCGGCCCGATCATCTACTCGCTGTCCGGGCGGATCGCCAATCCCGGCCAGTACGAATGCGGCATGGGCATCACGCTGCGGGAACTGATCGAACTGGCCGGCGGCATGAAGCCGGGCCACAACCTGAAGTTCTGGACGCCGGGCGGGTCGTCGACGCCGCTGCTGACGGCGGACCATCTGGACATTCCGCTCGACTTCGAGGGCGCCGCGGCCGCCGGGTCCATGCTGGGCACGACGGCCACACAGATCTTTTCCGATCAGGACTGTCCGGTGTACGCGACCTGGCGGTGGTTGGAGTTCTACCACCATGAGTCCTGCGGCAAGTGCACCCCGTGCCGCGAGGGCAACTACTGGATGACGCGGACGTACCGCAGGATCCTCTCCGGCCAAGGCACCTACGACGACCTGGACACGCTGCAAGACACCGCGGACAACGTCTTCGGGCGATCGTTCTGCGCCCTGGGTGACGGCGCGGCCACTCCGGTCATCTCGACGCTGCAGTTCTTCCGGCAGGACTATCTCGACTACATCGAGGGCCGGACCCCACCGCGGCTGTCCGAGAAGGCACTTGTAGGAGCGCATTGATGGGAGCGAGGAGTGCAGCGAAGCAAGCCCCGCAGTCCCCACCGGAAGGCGGACACTGATGACGGACGTAGCCAAGAAGACCGCCACCGTCACGCTCACCATCGACGGGATTCAGGTGGTTGCTCAGAAGGGTGACTTGGTCATCCGCGTCGCCGAGCGGATGGGCATCGCGATCCCGCGGTTCTGCGACCACCCGCTGCTGGCCCCGGCGGGCGCCTGCCGCCAGTGCCTGGTCGAGGTGGAGGGCCAGCGCAAGCCGGTCGCCTCGTGCACCCAGGAGGTCGCCGAGGGCATGGTGGTCAAGACCCAGCTCACGTCGCCGGTTGCCGCAAAGGCGCAGAGCGGCGTCATGGAGCTGCTGCTGGTCAACCACCCGCTCGACTGCCCGACCTGCGACAAGGGCGGCGAGTGCCCGCTGCAGAACCAGGCGATGTCGAACGGCCGCGTCGACTCGCGGTTCAAGGAACCCAAGCGCGAGTACCAGAAGCCGATCCACATCTCCACCCAGGTGCTGCTGGACCGCGAGCGCTGCATCCTCTGCCAGCGCTGCACCCGGTTCTCCGAGGAGATCGCGGGCGACAAGTTCATCGACCTGATGGACCGGTCGTCGGCCGAACAGATCAACGTCTACCGCGACGACTTCTTCGGCGGCGACGGCACCGGCGACGGCGATGCCGGCGAGGATCCGGGCGACGTGCCGTTCAACTCCTACTTCTCCGGCAACACGATCCAGATCTGCCCGGTCGGCGCGTTGACCGGGGAGCAGTACCGGTTCCGTGCGCGCCCCTTCGACCTCGTCTCGTCGCCGACCGCCTGCGAGCATTGCGCGGCCGGCTGCTCGATGCGGGCCGACCACCGCCGTGGCAAGGTCCTGCGCCGGCTGGCCGGCGACGACCCGGCGGTGAACGAGGAGTGGAACTGCGACAAGGGCCGCTGGGCCTTCCGTTACGACACCGCGTTCGACCGGATCACCGCGCCGCTGGTCCGCGACGCCGGCACCGGCGAGCTCCGGGTCGCTCCCTGGAGCGAGGCTCTGGTTGCGGCGGCCGAGGGCCTCATGGCGGCCCGGGACCGCGGCGTTGGCGTGCTGACCGGCGGTCGGCTCGCGGTCGAGGACGCGTACGCGTACGCGAAATTCGCCCGGGTCGCGCTCGGCACCAACGACATCGACTTCCGGGCCCGGCCGCTGCGCGCCACCGGCGCCTCTGCCGGGACGGACGAGGAGGCCGAGTTTCTGGCCGCGGCCGTCGCGGGCATCACCGACGTCACGTACTCCGACGTGGAGAACGCCCCGTCGGCGGTCATCGTCGGGCTCGAGCCCGAGGAGGAGTGCCCGATCCTGTTCCTGCGGCTGCGCAAGGGCCACGGGAAGAAGGCGTTGCAGGTCACGGCGGTGGCGCCGTACCTGACCCGGGCGTTCGAGAAGCTCGGCGCGGCGTTGGTCCCGACCGTACCGGGCGACGAGGCCCGGCTGCTGGCCAGCGACCCGGCGATCGCGGCGGCGCTGGCCCAGCCGGGTGCCCTGCTGATCGTCGGCGAGCGGCTGGCCACCGTACCGGGCGGTCTCTCCGCGGCCGCAGCGCTCGCCGCCCGGACCCGAGCCCGGCTGGCCTGGGTGCCGCGGCGCCCGGGCGACCGCGGCGCCGTCGACACGGGTTGCC
>JBKOWB010000041.1:0-4720 GCA_046724195.1 Actinomycetota bacterium | reverse complement strand
CGCCGAATCCGGGCAATGCCAAGAGCGTTCGCTCGTCCTTCGGGTCGATCTCGGCGGCGGCCGCGATCGCCGAGTCCGGCAACTCCCGTCCGGGAGCTGCGTCCCGGCGTGCGGCCACGCCGGCGCGCGCGTACCAGAGGGCCCGGACGCGCGACTGGGCGCGCGCGCCGCGCACCCGGTGGATGCCGGAGGTACGCCGCCAGGGATCCGGCCGGACCCGAGGCGGCCGGCCGGCGCTGTCCACCAGCGCCGCGAACTCCTCAGCGGCCCACGCTGTCTTGCCCTGCCGTTCCAGTTCGGCGGCGAGGTGGTCGCGCAGGTCGGTGAGCAGCTCGACGTCCAGCGCCGCGTACGTCAGCCAGGACTCGGGCAGCGGCCGGGTGGACCAGTCGGCGGCCGAGTGGTGCTTCTCCAGGGGGTAGCCGAGCAGCTGCTCGGTCAGCGCGGCGAGGCCCACCCGCTCGTAGCCGGCTAGCCGTGCGGCCAGCTCGGTGTCGAACAGCCGCCGTGGTCGCATGCCCAGCTCCGCCAGGCAGGCCAGATCCTGGCTGGCGGCATGCAGCACCCACTCGCTGTCGGCCAGCGCAGCGTCCAGCGTGTGCAGGTCGGCCAGCGGCAGGGGGTCGATGAGCACGGTGCCGGCCCCGGCGCGGCGCAACTGCACCAGGTAGGCACGCTGCGTGTAGCGGTAGCCGGACGCGCGCTCGGCGTCCACGGCCACCGGACCGGCGGCAGCCGCCATCCGGGCCACGACATCGGCGAGCTCGGCGGGGGTCTCCACCGGCCGTGGGGTGCCCTCGCGGGGCGCGGTCAACGGGACGGGTCCGCCAGACTGTGTCGGGTCGGGCGGCACGTCGTGCGGTCCGTCCCCTGCCCGGTCCGGCGCGTCCCGACGGCGCAGGGGTGCTTCGTCGGTCACTCCGTAACCGTACGGGGGTACCGCCCGCGGGGTGCGCAGCCGGGTCCCGGCGCGTCGGCGCTCGATCCACATGCGTGCCCGAATATGTCGCAGCCCGGCCCGTCCGCGGACGTGCTTCGGCCCGTACTAGGGGTGGGAGCGTCGACATCCGGGAGGGCCGCGCCGCATGACCACCGCCTACGACCCGTACGGTGCGCCGGAACAGCGCCGCCAGCCGTTGGACCCGCTGTTGAGCCTGCCCGACCACCCGTCGGGCGAGTGGGCCACCTCCACGCGCCACACGCCTCGCGTCGGCCATCCCCGGCCTGCCCGCGCCCCCGACCCTTACCTGGTCTCGCCGCCGTCGTCGGCCGCCTACCCGCTCGTGGCCGAGCCGGCGGCCGAACCGGCCGTCCTGAAAGGCCGTGGCCGGACCCGGCTGCTCACGCTCGCCATCGTGCTGGTCCTGGTGCTCGTGTCCGGCTGGCAGGCGTACCGGCTGGAACGGGTGGGCCGGAACAACGACAAGCTCGCGGCCGTGCTGTCCGCCGAGCGGGACAAGTCGTCACAGCTCACCGACCGCACCACCCGCCTGGAGAAGCAGCTGGCTGGGGTCTTCGATCCCGAGGCCATCTCGTCGGCGGTGCTGCCGAGCGTCTTCCGGGTACGGGCCGGCCAGTTCACCGGAACGGCGTTCTCGGTCGGCGGCAAGGCCGCAAGCGGCGAGGCCAATCTGCTGACCAACTTCCACGTCGTCGAGTCGGTCTGGAACGCGGGCAACCGGAGGGTCTTCCTGGAGCGTGGCAAGGACGAGCTGTCCGCGACCATCGTCAAGGTCAGCAGGGACAAGGATCTGGCGTTGCTGCGGGCGACCAAGAAGATCACCGGGCTGGCCGCGGCCCCCGCCACCGTGAAGCCGGGCCAGCAGATCGTGGTGGTCGGCGCGCCGCTCGGCCTCGAGGACTCGGTCACCACCGGGGTGGTCAGCGCGTACCGGCAGGAAGACAACGGCCCGACAATCCAGTTCGACGCGCCGATCAACCCGGGCAACTCCGGTGGCCCGGTGGTGAACTCCGCCGACGAAGTGGTGGGGCTGGCGACGGCTAAGGCCCGCGACGCCGAGGGCATCGGCCTGGCCATCCCGATCAAGACGGCCTGCGACGCGTTCGAGGTCTGTTGAGTACGGTCAACCCGCGCTGGCCCGGTGGCGGTGTGACAAGGCCGTGACGCCGGGCGGCGGCAGGCCGGCCGTCGAGGCGAGCATCGCGCACCAGCCGTACAGATGCGCGCCCAGGTCGGCGGACGTCGGCGTCCATGACGCGCGGATCTCCAGGTCGGCGGTGGGCGCGGGGCCGGCCAGCTCACCGAACCGCGTCGACGCGTTCTGGGTGATCGTGCCGCCGATCGCGGTGTAGGTCGCGGCGTGCTGGTCAAGCCCGTCGGTGAGCCATGTCCAGGCCACCGCGGGCAGCAGCGGATCGCCGGCCATGTCCGGCTCCAGCTCCACGGTGACCAGCGTGACCAGGCGCAGGTTGCCGCGCCACGCGTCGTGCCCGGCCGGGTCGTGCAGTAGGATCAGCCGCCCGCTCGCCACCTCGTCGCCGCCGCGCAGCACGGTCGCGCTCAGCGCGAAGCTGTACGGCGCCAGCCGCTTCGGCGCATCGATCTCCTCGAGGAGGATCTCCTCGCGCGGCGCGGCCACCCGCAACCCCGCGACGGCGCGGGTGAACGCGTCGGGGACAGCGGATGGGCTCGCCATGGGGCAAAGCCTATGCCGATCACCGGTGTCCGTCGTCGATCGCCGCGCCGTGCTCCGCGGCCCGGAATCACGCGTGGCACCATGGCGCGGGTGACCACCACGCCCAGTAGCCCGGCCGACTCCCCGTTCGTGCGGGCCTGCCGCGGACTCCCGGTTCCGCACACGCCCGTCTGGTTCATGCGGCAGGCGGGCCGGTCGCTGCCGGAGTACCGCAAGATCCGCGAAGGCATCGGCATGCTCGATTCCTGCCGCCGACCGGATCTGGTCACCGAGATCACGCTGCAGCCGGTCCGCCGCCACGGCGTCGACGCCGCGATCCTGTTCAGCGATATCGTGGTCCCGCTCGCCGCGGCCGGGGTGGATCTCGACATCGTGGCCGGCACCGGCCCGGTGGTGGCCGAACCGGTCCGCACGCCCGCCGGCGTGGACCGCCTGCGCCCGATCACGGCGGCCGACGTCGACTACGTCGCCGAGGCCGTCCGCCTTCTCGTCGCCGAGCTGGGCGCGACGCCGCTGATCGGCTTCGCCGGAGCCCCGTTCACCCTGGCCAGCTATTTGATCGAGGGCGGTCCGTCCAGGACCTACATCAAAACCAAGGCCATGATGTACGGCGAACCGCAGCTCTGGCATGATCTGATGTCCCGCCTCGCCGAGATCACCCTCGCTTTCCTCCGTACCCAGGTAGACGCGGGCGTCAGCGCCGTCCAGCTCTTCGATTCCTGGGCCGGCGCGCTCTCCGAGGCCGACTACCGGCGCAACGTCCTCCCGCACTCGGCCGCCGTGCTGAACGGCCTTGCCGGCGCCGGCGTGCCCCGTATCCACTTCGGAGTGGGCACCGCCGTCCTGCTCGGCGCCATGGGCGAGGCCGGCGCTGACGTGGTCGGCGTCGACTGGCGCACGCCGCTGGATCGGGCGACGTCATTGATCGGGCCGGACACGCCCGTCCAGGGAAACCTCGACCCGGCCGTCCTGTTCGCCCCGCGGCAGGTCATCGAAACCGAGGCCCGCCGGGTGCTCGAGCAGGGCCGCGCCGCCCCCGGCCACGTCTTCAACCTCGGCCACGGCGTGCTGCCGGAAACCGACCCCGACGTGCTCACCCGCCTGGTCGACTTCGTCCATCGCACGTCCGCCCCCTGACGACGGCCAACCGCACCTGCCGCTCTGCTCCGAGAGTCAATGGCCCTGGCGCGGCCACCTCGAGCCGCGAGTTGTGTGTGCGATTGGCGCCCCTATAGGGGCGATGGCTGCACACACAACGAGCCGGGCTTGGCGGCCAAGCGAGCGCGGTTGATCATGAGGTTACTGCGCCCCGGAACCGGTTCCGGGCGCAGTAACCTCATGATCATCGCGAGCGCGCGGGGCGCGGGCGGTGTGGGCGCGCGGGGGCGCGGACGCTGTGGGCGCTGTGGGCGCGCACCCGGTGACCCGGGTGGTCGGGGGCGCGCCGGACCTGAGACTGTAGATGCGTGCGGAAGCGGGTTGCGGTCGTCGGCGGCGGGATCGCTGGGCTGGCCGCGGCCGTCCGGCTGCGGGATCGGGCGCCGTCCGACACCGAGATCATCGTGTACGAGCAGTCCGGCGCGCTCGGGGGCAAGCTGCGGACCGGCGAGCTCGGCGGCGTCGCGGTGGAGCGTGGCGCGGAGTCGTTCCTGGTCGGGGCGCCGGATGGCGGCGAGTCGGCGGCGGTTCTCTTCGCGCGGCGGCTGGGGCTGGGCGACGCGCTCGTGCACCCTGACCCGGTGCCGGCCGCACTCGCCATCGGCGGACGCATGGAGCCGGTGCCGGCGGGGACCCTGCTCGGCGTACCCGCGGATGTGACCCAGCTGGGCGGGGTGGCCGAACCGGCCACGGACGCCGACCGGGACGAAGGCCGGCCGCTGCTCGCCGCGGGCGACGATGTCGCGGTGGGTGAGCTGGTCCGGGCGCGGTACGGCGACGCGGTGGCCGATCACCTGGTGGATCCGATGCTGGGCGGGGTGTACGCGGGACGGGCCGACCGGCTGTCGCTCGCCGCGACGATGCCCGCGCTGGCGCGGGCCGCGCAGAGCGAGCACACCCTGGCC
>JBKOWB010000079.1:0-6147 GCA_046724195.1 Actinomycetota bacterium | reverse complement strand
CCCTTATCCCGAACTTTGCCGGTGGCCAGAATTTGCTTAAGTCGCCGGGAGCAGGGAACAGTCGCGGTCCACACGGCGTGGCGACGGTCTTAGATAAGCGTAGGGAGAGCGTGGGGGACATCATGACGGCAGAGCGCGGCGGACTGCGGATCCGCCTGCTCGGGCTGGTCCACGCGGTCCGCGACGGCGCCGAGCTCGCCCTCGGATCGGCTCACCCCAAGGCCGTCTTCGCCGCGCTCGCGACCAACGCCAATCGCTGTCTCTCCCGGGAAGACCTGGTCAACGCGGTCTGGGGAGACGATCCGCCGGCCAGCGCGACGGGCAACATCTACACGTACGTGTCGACGCTGCGACGCGTCCTCGAGCCGGATCGCGACCGCTGGTCGGCCGGTCGAGTGCTGACGTCCGGCGGCGGCAGTTACTGCTTGCACATCGCGGAGGAGGCCATCGACGCTTGCCGGTTCGAGACATTGCGCGAGGAGGCGCGCCGGCTGCGCACGGCCGGTGATGCCGCGGGCGAGCTCGCCACGATTCGCGCGGCGCTCGCGCTCTGGCACGGCGAGGCCCTGGCCGACGTTCCCGGACCGTACGCGGACAGCCAGCGGCTGCGCCTCGGCGAGTTGCGCCTGGCCACCGTGGAGCGGCATGCCGAACTCCTGCTCGACCTCGGTCGGTCCGAGGAGATCGTCCCGGAGCTGGAGGAGCTGATCGCGCGCCATCCATTGCGGCAGCACCTGCACGGCCTCGCGATGAGGGCGCTCGCCCGCGCCGGTCGGCGCGAAGCGGCGCTGGAGGTCTACCACGGTCTCGAGCGCCGGCTGATCGAGGAGTCCGGCACGGAACCGGGCCCGGTGCTGCGCCGGCAGCGAGCCGAGCTGGTCGAGGAGACGGCGGTGTTCGTCGGCCGCGACGAGCAGCTCCGTATTCTCCGCGGCGCGCTGACCGACGTCGCCGCCGGACATGGCGGCAGCATCTGGATCGATGGCGGACCGGGCAGCGGCAAGTCGGCACTCATCGCGGAAGGGCTGCGCGACGCGGGACGGCTCGGCTGCCGAGTCGGGTCGGGCGTCGGCGACGAGCTCGCTCAACGGATGCCGCTGAGCGTCCTGTTCGAGTGCTTCGACATGGCGGGCGAGTCGCTTCCGGGCGGCACCCACACGATCCCCTTCGTCGAGTCGCTCCGGACGGCGGCCGAGATGGTCGCCGATCCGACGACGGCGGTCGTGGAGACAGCCCGGTCCCTGGTCCGCGCCATGACCGCCGAACGCGCGCTGGTCCTGGTCATCGACGATCTGCAATGGGCCGACGAGGCTTCGCTACTGGTGTGGCACGCGCTACACCGGCTGACCGCCGAGCTGCCGCTGCTGTTGATCAGCGCCGGCCGTACGCTGCCCGCCAACCGAAATCTGCACCTGCTCCGCAGCGTCCTACCCTCAGGCGGCACGCGGGTCGTAGACCTCCCGCCGCTCGGCGAGGCCGAGGCCGCGGCGGTCGTCCGGTCGGCCCAGGCCGGCGCGCCGGACCCGCGGACCATGGCAGACGTGGTCGCCGCCGCGGCCGGCAACCCCTGCTATCTGCGGCATCTTGCCGCCACCGCGGGCGAGTCCGGCAGTGCCGTCCCGCCGACCGTCGTAGCCGCCGTCAACGAGCACCTGAGCGTGCTGGCCGACGAGACCAGGCACCTCCTGCGGGCGATCGCCTTCCTGGGCGACGACTACGCCGTCACCGACCTGGCCGCCGTGACGTGCCGGCCGGTGCCGGCCCTGGTCCGGACGGTCGAGGAGGCGCTGGCCTCCGGCCTGGTCGTCCGGAATGGACTGGGCCTGCGGTTCCGGCATCCGATCGTCCGGCGGGTATTGCACGACGCGACACCGACGGCGCTGCGGGTCATGGTGCATCGCGAGTTCGCGGAAAGGATCGCCGCCACCGGCGGGCCACCGGAACGAGTGGTCGCCCAACTCCGGGCCGGGCCGGTGCCGGTGGATCGATGGGTCGGGCAGTGGCTGGCGGCGAACGCCGAGACGATCTGCGAGCGCCTGCCCGAGGCCGCGGTCGAGGTGCTTCGCCACGCCACCGCGCAGCCGTACCTCGAGCCGCGGGCGAGGGAGACGCTCACCGCGCACTTGGCGCGCCTGCTGTTCCGCCGGAACCTGCCGGCCGAGGCCGAGGCCGGTTGGGTGGCGGCGCGCACGGAGGATGCCGATCTGCGGGCAGAGATGCGGTGGATCATCGCGGTCCTGCGGCACCGCGGCAGCGCCGGGTACTTCCCGGCAGCGTCCTATGCTGAACAAAGTCGTGGAGTTTCCGTTATCCACTGACGGCGGGTAAGTCTCCGGTGTGAGCCGCCGAGTGGAGGGCACGTGACGAATGCGCCGCAGATCGGGCTGCGTGTCTCGGTCCTGGGACCGGTACAGGCCTGGGTCGACGATCGAGAGGTGCTGCTCGGCCCCGCCCGGCGCCGGACCGTCTTCGCGGTACTGGCGGCGCATGCCAACCGCACCGTCAGCCGGGACGAGCTCGTGCACGCGGTCTGGGGCCCCTCGGCGCCGGCCACCGCTGCCGGCAACGTCTACACGTACGTGTCCGTCCTGCGGCGCAGCCTCGAACCCGGACGGTCACGGTGGTCCTCATCCGACGTGCTCGTCTCGGTACCGGCCGGCTACTCGCTGCGACTAGCCGCCGGCGGGCTTGACTCCGATCGGTTCCTCGGTCTCCGTGCCGAGGCGGCCGGGCTGGCTGGGCGCGGCCACTCCGACGCTGCGGTCGCACAGCTGGACGAGGCCCTGGCCCTGTGGCACGGCGACGCGTACGCGGGCCTGTCCGGCCCGTTCGTGGAGCTCGACCGGCAACGCCTCGCCGAACTGCGGCTGTCCACCGTGGAGCAGCGGGCACGCCTGATTCTCGAGGTCGGCGACGACGACAGCCTCGTAGCCGAGCTGGCCGCACTGGTCCGCGAGTATCCCCTGCGCGAACCGCTGTACGAGCTGCTCATGCTGGCGTTGCATCGGGCCGGCCGCGACGCCGAGGCGCTCGAGGCGTTCCGCGACGGTCGCCGGACGCTCGTCCGCGAGTTGGGCGTGGAGCCGGGCGCCGCCTTACGCGAGCTGCACCAGCGCATTCTCAAAGAGTCGGCGACGCCGCCGGCGCTCGCATGGGCCGTCATCCCGCCGCAGGCCGGCACAGACCGCCGTCCCTTCGTCGGGCGGCACGCCGAGACCGATCTGCTGGGCGAGCTGCTGCGCGGCGTCGCGGACGGCCGCGGCGCGACAGTGTGGATCGAAGGCGAGCCGGGGATCGGCAAGTCGGAGCTGCTCGCGGTCTCGCTGGGCGCCGCGACCACGCTCGGCTGCCAGCTGGCCTGGGGTGTCGCCGACGAGCTCGGCCGGCGCGTACCGCTGCAAGTGCTCACCGAGGGGCTCGGACTGGATCCCACGTCCCCGGACCCGCGGCTGGCCGCGCTCGCCGCCGGGCTACACGGCGATCCAAGCGCGAGCGACGACCAGCGAGGGCCGGCCGCGGCTGTGGACCGGCTGCTCGCGTACGTGCGCAGCACTTGCGCCGCCGCCCCGCTCGTCCTGGTAGTTGACGACATCCAGTTGGCCGACGAGATCAGCCTGCTGGTCTGGGAACGGCTGGTCGCACTGACCCGGCGCCTACCGTTGCTGCTGGTCGCGGCCGCCCGGCCGGAGCCCAGCGGCCGCGAGCTCGCCCGGCTGCGTCGTGGCGTCGAGGCCCGCAACGGCCACGTGCTCAGCTTGTCCCCGCTGCCGGACGCCGAGATCGTGGAGCTGTTCGGTCGTGCCGTCGGTGCGCTGCCCGGCGACACGCTGCGGTCCCTCGCCGCGCGCACAGGCGGCAATCCGCTGTACGCCCGAGCGATGGTGACCGGCCTGCTCCGCCGCCATGCCGTACGTGTCACCGACGGCGTCGCCGAGGTCGATCCGGCCGTGGCAGCCGAGGTGCCGCGGTCACTGATCGCGGCGGTCCGCGCGACGCTCGACGTCCTCACCGGCGAGACGAAGGAAGTGCTCCGGCAGGCCGCGCTGCTGGGCGTGGGGTTCGCCATCACCGACGTCGCCGCGGTAACCGGCCGCTCGCCGTTCGACTTGATGGGCGTTCTTGATGAGGCCGTCGCGGCGAACGTCGTCGTCGACGCGGGCACCGAGCTCGCGTTCCGGCACCCGTTCCTGCGACAGGCGCTCATCGAAAGCGTCCCGGCCGCGGTCCGGCCGGCGATGCATCGCCACGCGGCGGAAGCGCTGGCCCGAGCCGGCTCGTCCGTTGTGCGCGTCGCGGAACAACTCGCGGCGGAGGCACCGATCGTCGACGGCTGGCTGGTCGAGTGGCTCGTACGGAATCGCGATGAGATCGCCCGCCGGGCCCCGCAGATAGCCGGAGACCTGCTGCGTCTCGCGCTCGACGCTGGCGACCCCGCCAGCCGGGAGCTGCTGCTCATCGCCCTGGTCAGATTGGACTTCCGCCGGGACCGGTACCCCATCGCGGAGGCGCGCGAGGCGTTGAACATCGCCACCGACCCGGCCGACCGAGCCGACATGCGTCAGTTGCTGGCCGCCATGCGGTTCCGGCAGGGCGATGCGGCGGGCGCCATCGCCCTGCTTCGGGACGCCGTCGACGATCCGGCTGTACCGGAGATCTGGCGTACCCGGCATCGTGTCCTGCTCGCCAACTTCCGCCGCGGCAGTCTCGACGACCTCGACCACGCCGAGCGGGCCGCGCGCGGGATCTACGCCGAGGCGTCCGCGGCCGCTCAGCCGTACGAGGCCGCGTTCGCACAGCAGACACTGTGGCTCACCGCCTCGATCCGGCGCGACCATGACCGGGCACTGCGCCACATCGAACGGGCGCTGAGCATCGTGCGCGAGCGTCCCGAGCTGGCGAGCATGTGTTTCGACCTGCTCGACAACAAGATGTTCTCGCTGCAGAACCTCGACCGGCTCGACGACGCGGAACGGACGCTGGGCGACGCAGCGGGGTTCGCCGCGCGGCACGACCTGCCGGCCAGCCTGCAGGTGGCGACGGCGGTGCAGGCGTATTGGCGCGGGCGCTGGGACGACGCACTCGCACAGATCAGCGCGGTCACCGATGACGGCCCCGGAATCACCTTCCATGGCATGCGGGAGCCGGGCGCGGCACGGATGCTGTTGCACGGCGTGGGCGCGCTGGCGGCGGGGCACCGCGACATGCGCGACGTCGCGCTCGGCCACCTCGCCGCCGCCGAGGCGCTGCCGGCCACGGCCGCCGAACGGGAAAGCTGCGACTTCCTGATCGTCGCTCAGGCGCTCGCCGCCGAGCAGCAGGACCGGCCCGATGACGCCTTGACCCAACTCGCCCCGCTGCTGCAGCCTGCCTACGCCCCGATGATGCTGCGTCACCAGTGGCTCCCGGACATCATCCGCCTGGCCCTGTCCGCCGGTCGCCGGAACGTCGCCGAGCGGGCGATGGAGATCTGCGCCGAAGAGGCGGCCAAGGAGGTGCGGCCGGCGCGTGCGTACGCCGCCGACGCCCGCTGCCGTGCATTGGTGACCGGCGATGTAGAGCCGGCGCGGTTGGCGGTCGCCCACTACCGGCAGGTGGGCCGGTTGCCGGAGCTGGCCGCCACGCTGGAGGACGCGGCCGCGCTGGCTGCCGCCGGGGGTCGCACCGGCGAGGCGGTCACGGCTGCTTGCGAGGCGTTGGACCTGTTCAGCAGGCTCGGGGCGGCATGGGACATCGGCCGCGCCCGACGCCGTCTGGCTCGGTACGGCATGGCGCTGCACGACCTGGCGTCGGACCCCGCCTGACTTCCGTCGCGATCGGACAGACACAGTGTGTGCGCACGTGTTCACACGCGCGTGTCGAGCCTCGTCGATGACCCGTGCCACCATGTTCCTGCTACGCCCGGGTTTCCGTGTAGCGACCAACGAGGACGGACGCCGTACGGCATGACCGGCACGTTCGTTTCTGATTGGTTATGATCTCGGCCTTGACAGGAAAAGTTCGATAGTGCGTGAATGTGTTTCCGCGTGGTCATCCCCTGACGTCGCATCCATCGATGTCGAATCCACCGCTAAGGAGCCCATGTCATGAGCGCTACGCCCGGCCACTGGAGGCCGGCGGCCGCAACCCTCGGTGCGGCCCTACTTCTCG
>JBKOWB010000136.1:0-4849 GCA_046724195.1 Actinomycetota bacterium | reverse complement strand
GGCCACCGGCGGCCGCCCGCACCGGTGGCGCGCCTTATTCTGCCGGAGCCGCCTCGGTCGCGGCCCGCTGCCCGGGTACGACGGTGTCCGCGTCGGTGACCACCGGGCCGGCGACCGTGTGCCGCGGTCCGGTGAACCAGTTCTTTGCCGACAGCGCCCACCACAGCCATGCCGCGCCGACCACCACGACCACCGCGACGATCGTGTAGTTGAAGTTGCCGACGCCGATGGGGCTCACCACGGGCAGCACGAACAGCACGCAGATGATGGCGACCCAGACGATCGCGGTCCAGCCGATGAGCCGGCTCCAGCGCCCGAGGTGCCACGGGCCGCGCCGGAAGTCCGGGTTGCGCAGCCGGAGAAAGACCGGTGCCACATAAGCGATGTAGAGCCCGATCACCGCGATCGAGGTGGCCGCCGCGTACGCCGTGCCGTTCCACAGCGACGGCAGCACCAGGATCGTCGAGCAGACCACGCACAGCCAGATCGAGTTGGTCGGGGTACCGGTGCGCGGGTTGACCTGGCGCCAGATCCGCGAACCCGGCAGCGCGCCGTCCCGGCTGAACGCGAAGCTCATCCGGGAGTTGGCCGTGACCGATGCCATGCCACAGAAGAACTGGGCCACCACGCAGATGAAGAGCAGGAACTTGCCCAGGTTCTGGCCGGCCGCGTCGATGAAGATCTGTGCTGGCGGCAGGCCCAGGGCGGTGGTCCGTTCGGCCTCGTAGTCCTGGATCGACCAGGTGATCGCGAACAGCAGTACGAAGCCGGCGATCACCGAGACCACGACCGACATGACGATGCCGCGGGGCGCCGCGGTCGAAGCGTCGTGGGTCTCCTCCGCCACGTGCGCGGAGGCGTCATAGCCGGTGTACGTGTACTGCGCCATCAACAGGCCGAGGAGCACGGCGTACACGCCGGCGCCGGCGAACGTGAATCCGGTCTCGTTCTTGACCTCGAAGAACACCTCCGAGATCGGCTTGTGCTGGTCCGGCACGAACGTCAGGACGAGCACGATGACCGCCACGCCGATCAGGTGCCACCAGGCGCTGACGTCGGAGAGCACCCGGACCAAGCTGACGCCGAACGTGTTCAGCAGCCCGTGCAGGATGATGATCGCCAGGAAGATCAGGAACGTTCGCCCGACCGTGACCTCCATGTCGAACACCAGGCTCAGGAACGCCGATGTGGTGATCGCGGCGCCGAAGTCGATGGCGGCCGTGACGGCGACCTCGCCGAGGAAGTTGAACCAGCCGACGAACCAGGCCCACGCGGGCTTGTTGCGTTTGGCCAGCGCCGCGGCCCACCAGTAGAGCGCGCCCGCCGTCGGGTATGCCGAGCAGACCTCGGCCATGGCCAGCGCGACGAACGTGACCATGATGCCGACGAAGAGCCAGCCCAGCACGATGGCGAGCGGGCCGCCGGCGGTCATGGCGATGCCGTACGACGTGATGGCGCCGGCAAGGATCGAGATGATCGAGAAGGAGACCGCGAAGTTGGAGAAGCCGGACAGTCGGCGGTGTAGTTCCTGCTTGTAGCCGAGCTGGGCGAGTCGTTCTTCGTCGGTGCTGGGGATGGATCGAGTGCTCATGTGTCTCCCTCTGCCGGGGGGTGACTGTGACCCAGGCCACCGTCTGCGGTGATGATCTCCCCCAGGTGTTACGCGAGTCAATGAACGCGGTTAAATGCGTTGCCCGGCCTCCGCGCGGTCCGGCAGACTCGTACACATGTCGGGGCACCGATACGCGAGCCCTCGGCAGGCTTCGCGAACACCCTGAGGACTGACACGAGTCCTCTCCCCGCGGCGGCGCGGGGGCGCGGTCACCTCTCTCTCACGCGGCATCGCCGTGGCACGCGCCCGCTCCCGCGCCGCCGCCTCTACCCGCCCTGGCGACGCACCCAAAGACTTGGCGACGCACCCAAAGATCTGACACGCCCAAAATCTGCAGTGGCGATGCTAGAAATCAGCTTGTGGCCGGCATAACATTTGGCGTGTCGGCAACGCACAGCCGACATGCAACTGGCACAGACGCTGAGTTGGCGTAAGGAGGACGAGATACCGCAGCAACGCGTAATCGAACCGTCCCCGACCCGACAAGAGGTGATCGCAGCCGATGCCCATCACTCCGGTCGACCGCTAGCGGCACGCAAGCGGACGACCGCAAGCGCCGACGACGGTCGGCACCAGAATTGAAGAGCCAGGGCCCCGGTTACCCGCCGGGGCCCTGGAATGTCCGCCCTGGTGAAAGGCAGCATGAGCACCACGTTCGACGACGCCGACTTCCCGGCATACACCATGGGCCCGGCCGCCGAGATGATCGGCGTGACCCCGGCCTTCCTGCGTAGCCTCGGCTCGGCGGGCCTCATCGAGCCGGAACGTTCGCTGGGCGGCCACCGCCGCTACTCGCGTCACCAGTTGCAATTGGCCGGCCGGGTCCGGCAGTTGCTCGACGAGGGCATGCCGCTCGCGGCGGCGTGCCGCATCGTGATCCTCGAAGACCGGCTCGCCGCGGCTCACCGGCGCATCGTCGAACTCGGCGGCCGCCCGATGGCGGCGGAGGACGCCGACGTCCCGATCCAGACCCACCCGGACATCGCGACGCCGCGCTACTACCGCGCTCCGTGACCCCCGGCGCGGTCATCCCAACCGCCGGACGATCGCCAGCAGCGACTCCTCGACGTCCTCGATCGAGCGCTCCGGCTGGAACACCAGCCAGTCCACGGCCACCACGAGCCCTACGCCGAACAGCGCCGACGATGCCACCCGCACATCCAGGTCCGCGTGCAGGTCGCCGGAGTCGACGCCAGCCTGGATGGTTTCCGCGATGACCCCGACGGCCTGCTCGCGCAGCAGCACCAAGGTCTGCTGCCACTCCCGGTTCGTGCGCCACATCTCCGACAGCAGCAGCTGCGCGAACGCCTTGTACCGCCGGATGTACTCCAGCTGCGCCCGGACCAGGGCGGCGATCGCCTCACGCGGCGGCTTACCCGCGACAGCCGCGCGGAACTCGTCGGTCAACAGCCCGATGCCGTGCCGCAGCAACTCCTCGAAAAGCACCGTCTTGGAGGCGAAGTTGTAGTACACCGTGCCCTTGGCAACCTTGGCCCGCAGCGCGATGTCGTCGACCGTCGTAGCTGAGAAGCCCTGCTCGGCGATGAGCTCCACGGCCGCTTCGAAGAGACGCTGCCGAGTGTCCGCACGCCGCCGCGTCCGCCCGTCCACCCGTCCCCTCACCACCTCGCCTGGTCAGATCACCAACTCCGGATGCAGGGCCGATGGGCTCAGCCGCCGGGACCGGTAGGCCACCGACACGGTCAGCGCGAGCGCCCCGAGGCCGTACCCGAGCAGCGCCATGAGGCCCGTGATCACGGTACCGGTCGCACCGCCGTCGATGGCATGGCGGAGGGACTCCACGACGTACGTCATGGGCAGCAGCGGATGGACGGCCTGAAAGAACGCCGGTGTGGTCTGCACCGGATACGTGCCGCCCGAGGAGGTGAGCTGCAGCATGAGCAGCGCGAGCGCGACGATCCGGCCGGCCGGTCCGAGCGCCGCGCCGAGTAGTTGCATGACGGCGGCGAACGCGGCGGCCGCGAGCGACAGTAGCGCCCACGTGACGAACCCGTGCACGGGCGAGAGCCCCAGCCCCAGCGTCACCACGGCGAACAGCAGTGTCGCCTGGACCAGCCCGATGGCCACGGCTGGCAACAGGCCGGCCAGCGCCACCCGGTACGCCGGCGCGCCCGACATCAGATAGCGGCGGTTCAGCGGTCGCAACACCATGTAGGTGATCATGGCGCCGACCCAGAGCGCCAGTCCCAGGAAGTAGGGGGCGAAGCCGACGCCGTAGGTTCCGGCCGGGTGCCGTACCGAGCGGTCCAGAGCCACCGGATCGCCCAGCACGCCGGCGCGCTGGGACGGGTCGTCGCCGTATCCCGGAATCTTGTCCGCACCACCGGCCAGGCCGGACGCCAGCTGCGCGGCCCCGCCCCGCAGGTCGTCGAGCCCCGACGCCAGCCGCTGGCCGCCGGCGGACAGCGTGGCCAGCCCGCCGTCGAGCTCGCGCGCGCCGGACGCTAGCCGGAAGATCCCGCCCCGCAGGTCGGTGGCGCCGGACTCGAGTTGCGCGATCCCGCCGCTGAGCTGGTCGGCACCCGCGGCCGCCCCGGCCGTACCGGAACGCAGCTGCTGCGCCCCGGTGGCCAGGTCACCCAGCCCGTCGGCCAGCTGGTCGACGGTTGCGCGGGCCGCGGCGATGTCATCGGCGAGATGGGGCGCAGCATCCGCGACCCGGCGAGCGGAAGCGGCGACCGACCGCAGGCGCCCCGCCAGCGCGTCGAGGTCCGCGCTGTGGATGGTCGACTGGATCCGCTTGGCAGCGGCGACGAGTCGGTCGGCGGCGGCGCGGGCCGGACCGATGCCGGGAGTGTCGTCGGGAAGGCCGTCGAGGTAGGTCTTCAGCCGCTCCGCACTGCGTACCGCATCGTCGGCCGCCTCGTCGAGCCTGGTCACGTTCGCCGCGAGCGTGTCGGCGCCCGCGGCGACCTGGTTGGCGGCGGCCGCGATCAGGCGGGCGTTATCGCGCAGGATCGGTTCGATCTTGTCGGCGGCCGCATCGACGGTGGTCGCCAGCCGGCGCCCGCCCGCCGCCGCCTGCGCGGTACCACTGGCGAGCTGCGTTGCGCCGGCGGTCAGCTGGTCCAGCCCGGCAGCGAGATCGTCGGCGCCCTTCGATGCGCCGCCGAGCCCGCGTACGAGCCGGCCGGCGCCGTCCCGCGCATCGGACATGCCGCCGGCCAGCCGGCCGGCACCGCTCTCCGCGCCGGCGAGACCCCCAGAGAGCTGGGC
>JBKOWB010000272.1:0-2900 GCA_046724195.1 Actinomycetota bacterium | reverse complement strand
CAACCGACGAGGGGCGCCGCCCCATCAAGCGGGCGCTGCTCAGCGTGTACGACAAGACCGGCCTCGTCGAGCTCGCCCAGGCGCTGCACGCCGCCGGGGTGCGGATCGTCTCCACCGGCACGACCGCCGCGACCGTCGAGGAGGCCGGCGAACCGGTGACCCGGGTGGAGGAGCTGACCGGCTTCCCGGATTGCCTGGACGGCCGGGTCAAGACACTGCACCCGAAGGTGCACGCTGGGCTGCTCGCCGACCTGCGGCTGCCGGCGCACGAGGCGCAGCTCGCGGCGCTGGGCATCGAGCCGTTCGACCTGCTGGTCTCGAACCTGTACCCGTTCACCCAGACGGTCGCCGCGGGCGCGAGCGTCGACGAATCCGTCGAGCAGATCGACATCGGTGGCCCGGCGATGGTGCGTGCGGCGGCGAAGAACCATCCCTCGGTGGCCGTGGTGACGTCGGTTTCGGCGTACCCGCTGATCGTGAACGCCCTGAACGACGGCGGTTTCACGCTGACGCAGCGCAAGCTGCTCGCGGCTCGCGCCTTCGCGGACATCGCCGAGTACGACATGGCGGTCGCCAACTGGTGCGCGACCACCCTGGCTCCGTCGAGGCTCGGGTTCTCCGCGCCGTCCGCAGGACCAGGCGCCGGTAGTGACACAGCGGAATGGCCCGAGTTCGCGGGTCTTACGCTGCGCCGCGAGAATGCCCTCAGGTACGGCGAGAACCCGCACCAGCAGGCGGCCCTCTACGTCGACCCCGCCGCGCCCAAGGGCCTCGCCCAGGCCGAGCAACTGCACGGCAAGGAGATGTCCTACAACAACTACGTCGACGCCGACGCCGCCTGGCGCTCGGCGAACGACTTCGCCGAGCCCTGCGTCGCGATCATCAAGCATGCCAACCCCTGCGGCATCGCGATCGGCCCGGACGTGGCCGACGCCCACCGCAAGGCGCACGCCTGCGATCCGACGTCGGCGTTCGGCGGTGTCATCGCGGTCAACCGTGAGGTCACGGTCGAGATGGCCAAGCAGGTTGCGGAGATCTTCACCGAGGTGATCGTGGCTCCGTCGTTCGACCCCGACGCCCTCGAGGTGCTGCGCGAGCGCAAGAACCTCCGCGTTCTCGTGGCGCCGGAGTGGGCGCCGGCGCCCGCGGAGTTCCGCCAGGTCGGCGGCGGCGTGCTGGTGCAGATGGCCGACCGGATCGACGCGCCCGGCGACGACCCGGCCAACTGGACCCTCGCCACCGGCGCGCCCGCGTCGCCGGAGGTGTTGAGTGATCTGGCATTCGCTTGGCGGGCCATCCGGTCGGTGAAGAGCAACGCGATCCTGCTGGCGCACGGCGGGGCGACCGTGGGCGTCGGCATGGGGCAGGTCAACCGTGTCGACGCCGCGCACCTCGCGGTGTCCCGGGCCGGCGCGTCGCGCGCGGCCGGCAGCGTGGCCGCCTCGGACGCGTACTTCCCGTTCCCGGACGGCCTCGAGGTACTGATCGATGCCGGGGTGAGTGCCGTGGTCCAGCCAGGCGGCTCCATCCGCGACAACGTGGTCATCGAGGCCGCGGAAAAGGCCGGCCTGACGCTCTACCTCACCGGCACCCGCCACTTCTACCACTGAGCACTGCGGACATGGATGAAGAACGGGTGGTCCAGAACGTACGGTTCTCGGGGGAGGACTGGGCGCTGGAAGAGGTCAGCCGGGTCCACTACGAGGACTGCGCGTTCCATGACGTCGACTGGTCCGAGGCGCGGCTGACCGGCTGCACGTTCACCCAATGCGAGTTCGGCAACGTCCGGTTCAATGCGGCGAGCATCGAGCGCACCGCGATCTTGCAGTCGGTGCTCCAGCGGTGCTCGTTCTTCGACGCGACGTTCACCGACTGCAAGCTGACCGGGACCCAGTTCGTCGACTGCGGACTGCGGCCGTTGACCATCGCGGGCGGGGACTGGGCGTTCGTCTCGCTGCGCGGCCAGAACCTGACCGCGGCGAAGCTGGGCGGGCTGCGGCTGCGCGACGCCGACCTGACCGGCGCCGACCTGACCCGCGCGGATCTGCGCGGCGCCGACCTGTCCTCCGCACGGCTGAAGGACGCGGTCCTCTCCGGAACGGACCTGCGCGGGGCCGACCTGACCGGCGTTGCCTTGCGCGGCGTCGATTTGACCGCGACCAAGCTCGACCTGGCCCAGGCCGTGCTGGTGGCGACGGCATACGGAGCCGTGGTCAGCGCCTGACAGTGGCGCCGCCCGGTGGCCGGTCGCCCGGCGGGCGGTGGCACTATCGGAGCCGTGACGGCGAAAATCCTGGACGGCAAGGCGGCCGCGGCGGCCGTGAAGGACGACCTTCGGGCGCGCGTCAAGGCGCTCGCGGATCGGGGTGTGACGGCGGGCCTGGGCACCGTGCTGGTGGGTGACGACCCGGGCTCGCACGCGTACGTCGACGGCAAGCACCGGGACTGCGCCGAGGTCGGCATCGCGTCCATCCGGCACGACTTGCCGGCCGACGCCACCCAGGAGCACGTCGAGGCGGTCGTCGCGGATCTCAACGCGGACGACTCCTGCACGGGGTACATCGTCCAGCTACCGCTGCCCAAGCACATCGACACCCAGCGGGTGCTCGAGCTGATCGATCCCGACAAGGACGCCGACGGCCTGCATCCGGTGAACCTGGGCCGGCTCGTGCTCGGCTACGACGGCCCCTTGCCCGGCACGCCGCGCGGGATCGTGCACCTGCTCCGGATGCACGACATCCCGCTGAACGGCGCGGAGGTCACCGTGATCGGCCGCGGCACGACAGTCGGCCGTCCCCTCGGCCTGCTGCTGACCCGCCGCAGCGAGAACGCGACGGTGACGGTGTGCCACACCGGGACCCGGGATCTCGCGAAGCACACGCGTTCGGCCGACATAGTGG
>JBKOWB010000212.1:0-14583 GCA_046724195.1 Actinomycetota bacterium | reverse complement strand
GTGCCGACCCCGGCCCAGGCGCCGGTTGCCCAGCCGCGACGCGCCAGGTCGGTGACGGGACGGCCGTGCAGCGGGACGGCCGCCGCACGGCCGGGCCACCACGCGGCGCGGCTGCGCGCCCAGGCCCCGCGTCGCAGCGCCACCACGTCCGCCGTGATCAAGCCGAACAGCAGCAGGTCCAGCTCGCCGAGGCCGAGTGTGGCGCGGACCGGCTCGATCGTCAGGGCGAGCGCGGTTGCGGCGAACACCGCGGGCCAGCGGCGCCGGCCGTAGCGCCGGGCCACTGGCCCGACCAGGGCGATGAGCGCGAGCACCAGCGCGGTGACGCCGGCCAGGCCGATCAACCAGCCGGCGGTCCCGAGCGGCAGAAACGCGGACGGAACCAGGAACAACGCGGCGACTGGCGGCAGCGCCGCGCCGAGCTGACTGTCGGGGGAGCGGTACGCGTACAGGCCGTCGCCCCCGAGCCAGCTGCGTACGGCCGCGCGGTCGAGGGCGAGGTCGGCAAGCCCGTACCGGTGAGCGAACGTGGTGATCGCGAACACGACGCTCACGCACCCGAGAACGACCACGATGGACCTGTTCGATGTGCGGTGGGCGCGTGCTCGTTCCACCAGCTTCGGCATGGCGCGACCCCCGTGTCGCTCTCGTCGGTCCGGCCCGGATCGGGCCCTGTCACGATCCGTCGAGAGAGCTTAGAAGGGTCGCGCCCGTCGCGGCCCCAGACCCGCCTAACGCCGGGAGCTCGGGAAGGTCACCACGGCACTCTGCGGGCCGTCGCGGCGGACACGACGGCGATCTTCGCCTCCCGGCGGGCCGTCTTCACCGCGCGGCGCACCGAACGCTGGGACCGATCCATCGCATGGCTGGTGCGGTATCTCAAGCCGGGCTTGCCCTCGGTATCGACGGCCGCGAGCAGCAGGCCACCGAGCAGCCCGAGGTTCTTCAGGAAGTGGGTCTGGTGTGCGGCCCGCTCGTCCTCCGGCAGCGTCCAGAACGGATGCCCGGCGAACGTGGTCGGCACCAGGCCCGCCGCCAGCGCCGCCGCGGCGGGCCGGGTGAGGTGGCCGGTGGCCAGCAGCAGCCCGGCCACCACATCGATGGCCGCCTTGAGCCGTACAAGGCTGCGCGGGTCGCTGGGCAGGCGCGGGTCGATGTTCTCGATCAGCGGTCCCATCGTGTCGGTCACCCGCTTCGCAGCGTCGACCTTCGAATCGGGGTTGACGAGGATACGGGCTCCGCTGAGCACGAAGATCGAGGCGAGCATGGCGCGGGCGGCACTGCGTACGGGCTTCATAACGCTGGTTATACCCGCGTGGGGCGGATCACGCGCACGTCTACGGCTGAGTCCTCAAGTAGCGGCCGAAGTGCGGCACCGTGAAGGCGACCGTGCCGCGTTCGCCGGAGTAGATGAGCCCCTTCTTGATCAGTGCGTCCCGCGCGGGCGACAGGCTGGCGGGCTTGCGTGCCAGCGCCGCCGCGATGTCGGAGGTCAGTACCGCCGCGTCCATGTCGTTGCCGGGATCGCCGGACAGGGCAGCCATCGCCCGCATGTACTCGCGTTCCGCCGGCGTCGCCCGCTCGAACCGGGAACCGAAGAAGCCCACCGCCAACTCCGCCTCGGCCTCGGGTGCGGCGACCCGGACGTCAGCGGCGGTGACCGGCGAGGTCGGCGCGTGATCCCAGGTTGCCTTCCCGTACGCCTGGACGAAGTACGGATACCCGCCCGACTTCTCGTACAGCAGGTCGAGGGCCTTCGGCTCGTACTCGACGTCCTCCCGCGCGGCCGGAGCGCACAGTGCCAGGTCGGCCGCGATCCGATCGAGCCGATCGATGCGCTGGTAGCGGAATAGTCGCTCGGAGTAGGACTTGGCCGCGGACAGTACGGCCGGCAGGTGCGGCAGTCCCGCGCCGACCACGATCAATGGCGCGCCAAGCTGGGACAGCTCGTGACACGCGGCGCAGAGCGCGGACACATCGGCCGGCCCGAGGTCCTGCATCTCGTCGATGAACAGCGCGATGCCGGTACCCACGTCGGTGGCCAGCGACGCCGCGTCCGTGAACAGCTCGACCAGGTCGATCTCGATGTCGCCCGAATCGGCGCGACCGCGCGCGGGCGGCACGTCGATGCCCGGCGACCAGCGATCCCGCAACTTGGCGGATGAGTCGTTGGCCCGCAACGCGAACGCCTTCAGCACTCCCAGCACCTCGTCGACCCGGTCGGGGTTGCGGTGGTGTGGGGTGAGCTCGCGGATCGCCATGTGCAGCGCGGCCGCCACCGGCCGGCGCAGTGACTGGTCGGGCCGTGCCTCGATCTTGCCGGTGCCCCACAGCCGCCCGATCGCGGCGGAGCGCAGTGTATTGAGCAGGACCGTCTTGCCGACGCCGCGCAGTCCGGTCAGGACGAGACTGCGCTCGGGCCGGCCCCGGGCCACGCGCTCGAGCACTACGTCGAACGCGTCCAGTTCGCGACCGCGGCCGGCCAGCTCAGGAGGCCGCTGACCAGCGCCGGGAGCGTACGGGTTGCGTACCGGGTCCACGGATAGCACCGTATCGGGCCGTCTAGCCCAAAAGCTAGAGAGGCTTATCGAGTCTTATCTTGAATCGTCTAGCAAAGTTACTAGAAAGCCCTAGAAGGGGCTACCGTTCCTTGAGGCAGAGGACGAAGTCGAGACTGTCCAGCTCGCTGTCGTAGAAGTACCACTTCGTGTAGTTCGGCACCTTGCTGCACTTCGCCTCGGCGTCCGCCTCGCCGGTCGTACGCCCGTCAATGCGCTTGAGCACCTCGTACGTCCCGCTGACGCAGGGCACGATGGTCATGACGGGGGAGTCGGCCGTGCCCTCGTTGCGGACGCACTGTCCCTTCTTCACGAAGCGGGCGTCGGCGCTCGGCTGGGGGTTGGCGACGTTCGCGGGGGTGGTCGGCGTCGTCGCGGTCGGCAGGGCGCCTGAGCCCCGGGCCGCGTTGTTGCCCCGGCTCAGCAGCCACGCCGTGGTGCCCAGTCCGCCGATGATCAGCAGGCCCAGGACGACGACCAGCGCGACGATCGGGGTGTTGCGGCGGCGCGCCGGCATCGGCGGTGCACCCCACTGCGGCGGCGCCGCCGCGCCGCGCGATCCGCCCCCGTACGGCTGCGGATAGCCGAGGGAGGACTCCGGCGCCGGCGGCAACGACGTCGGATGACCGCCCCAGCCGGACTCGGCCACCGGCGTGTTCTGGTCGCCCCACGGATCCGCCGGCTCCGTGTACGGCTCGTCGTCATCCCCGCCCGACCACGGACGCGGCGGCGGGCCGGGGTACGGACCGTTCTGCGACATCGGGGTTCCTCCAGGAGCGGGTTTCGCTGTACGCCACGGTAGCGTGGACCCTCGTCAAGCTCGCTCCCGGAATCGCGCCCGGGTACGGATCACTTCGGTGACAAGCCGACGAATCGCCGGATCTGTCGGCAACTCGACGCTCGCGGGCCGGGCCGCAGACGCTACGTTTCACAGTCGTGTCGTCACTGGTGGTCGCTTGGGCCGTGGTCTTCGGTGCGGCTGCGGCCGCGTTCGTGCCGCGCATCGCGCACCGCGTGGCCGTCCCGTCCGGCCACCCGCCGCGGTCGGCCTGTGCGGATTGCGCAACGCCGTTTCCCGACGGACCCGCTGGTTGGGTGCGGGCCGGAGCCGCGTGCCGATGCGGCGCCGCCCCATGGCGCACCGTCCTGGCCGGTGCCGTCGCCGGCCTCCTGCTGGGTCACGCGTTCGGTGCCGCCCCGGTGTTGCCCGTGGCCCTCCTCGCCGCGGCGCTCGGTCTGCTGCTCGCCGTGATCGACATGCGATGCCTGCGGCTGCCGGATCCACTCGTCGGGGCGCTCGCGGTCATCGTCGTGGCGCCGCTGACCGCCGCGGCGGCGGTCAGCGGGGATCCGTGGCGACTCGGGCGGGCACTGCTGGTGGCGGCGCTCAGCTCCGCGGCGTACCTCATGATCGCGATCGGGTCGAACGGAGGTCTCGGGCTCGGTGACGTCAAGCTGGCCGGCGTCCTGGGGTTTGGCCTGGGTTTTGCCGGCTGGCCGGCGGTTCTCGCCGGACTGGCTCTGCCGCACCTGATCAACGGACCGATCGCGCTGTGCCTGATGGCCAGCGGGCGGGCCGGACGCCACCGGGCGCTGCCGCTCGGGCCGGCGCTGCTCGCCGGCACGCTGCTGGCAGTTACAACAGTCTGAGCTGGCGGTCCTTCGGGCGGCCCGGGACCGTGTCGCCGAGGCGCTCGAACAAGCCCGCGTCGATCGCGTCCAGGAATGGCGTCGGCGCCTGTTCGCGCTCGGCGCCGTGCCGGAACCGCCGCGCCGCGTGCGTCACGTAGAGGCGGGCCTGCGCCCGGGTGAGGCCCACGAAGAACAGCCGGCGCTCCTCGGCCAGCTCGTCGTCGCTCGGTGTCGAGCCGGGCCAGCGCAGCGGCAGCAGGCCGTCCTCGCAGCCGACCAGGAAGACGACCGGAAACTCGAGTCCCTTCGCGGCGTGCAGGGTCAGCAGGTTGACCGCCTCGGCGCGCGGGTCGAGCGCGTCCACCTCGGCACCCGTGGCGATCGCCTGCAAGAAGCGCGGGAGGTCGTCGCCGATCCGGTGGGCGAGCGGCATGAGCATGTCGGCGGCGGTCCAGATGTCTTCGGGGGCGAGTTGTTCGGCGTCGAGTGTCGGCGCGGCGTACCGCTGGACCAGGACCTGGGTGGTGAGCTTCACCCGGGCCGCCAGCGAGCCGCCGAGGCCGTCCGCGTGGCGCAGTTCGCGCGCGATCACCTGGACGCCGGCGCGGTCGCGTAGCCGGTTGTGCGACCGCTTCTGCACCGGAACGCCAGCCCGGGACAGCGCCGCCGCGATCAGGCCGGCTTGCGAGTCGGTGCGGTACAGCACGGCGATGTCGGAGAAGGACAGCGTGCCGGGTGCGACCGCGCGAGGATCGACGCGTCCGGAGTCGAGCGAACGGTGCGACAGGCCGCCGACCAGCTCGTCGACGGTCCGGACCACGAAGTCGGCCTCGTCCGCGGCGCTGGCGGCGTAGTAGCGGCCGACCAGCGGCGACTCCGGATCCAGCCGGGCTGGGTCCAGCCGGCGGCCGCTGACCAGCGATGACGGCGCGATGGCTTGCACGGCGGCGGCCAGAATCGGCGCCGACGAGCGGTAGTTGCGGGTCAGCCGGACCAGCCGGGCGTCCGTGAAGTCTTCCGCGAACCGCAGGAAGTAGCGCACTTCCGCGCCCCGGAACGAGTAGATCGCCTGATCCGGGTCGCCGATCGCGCACAGGTTGCCGTCCGCGGGACTGAGCAGTCGCAGCAGTTCGTACTGGTGCTCGTCGACGTCCTGATACTCGTCGACGAAGATCCACTGCCAGCGCTTGCGGTACTGCTCGACCAGCGCCGGCTCGTCGCGGAGCAGTTCCACCGGCATGGTGATCAGGTCGTCCAGGTCGACAAGGTCCTGCTGGCGCAACAGTTTCGCGTACGCGAGATCGTCGTCGCCGGCCTGCTCACGCGCCTGGGCCCGTTCGGCGTCGTCGGCGATGCGCCAGTTCGCGGGCAGCCCCGCGGCCTTGGCGTTCTCCCTCAGGATGGTCAGACCGAGGGAGTGGAACGTGCCGACCGTGATGTCCTCGCCAAGATCGCCGAGCAGGTTGTCCAGGCGGTCGCGCAGCTCCTCGGCGGCCCGCCGGGTGAACGTGATCGCCAGGCAGCGCTCGGGGAAGACGCCAAGTTCGGCGCAGAGGTACGCGATGCGGTGGGTCAACGTGCGGGTCTTGCCCGTACCCGGGCCCGCGACGATCAGCAGTGGCCCACCGGGCGCGGACGCGGCGACCCGCTGCATCGCGTCGAGGCGGTCGAGCAGGCCCGTGCCGACCTCCTCCATTCCGGCCAGCATCGGCTCGAACGGCTCGTGCGGCGACGGAGGCGGGGGGATCGGAGGTGCCTGCTTCTTCGGCTCCTTGACGACCTTGGGAACCGGTGCCCGTACGACCGCCGCCGGCTCGGGCTTGCGTTGGTGCGGGACGTCGAACAGCGTCTCCATCTGCGGGGCGCCGGCCTTGTTCCGGAGCTCGCCGGGCTCGAAGAGCGTGATGACGCCGTACTCGCCGTCGTAGCCGGGGATCCGGTTCACCTGCCCGCGGCGCAAGCGGACGATCGCCTCGCGCAGGTCGTCGCCGCCGGCTTGGCAGATCGCGTCGAGCGGGACGGTACGGAGGATGTCAAGCTCCGGGCCCAGCGTGGCGACGAGGTGGTTGAGCTGCGCCTCGACGGTCTTCGACTTCGAACCCACACCGTTGATCTCGCCGAGGACCTGGTGGAGCTGGATGAGGTGCTCGACGCGTTCGTCCCGGCGACCCTGTCCCTCGTCGCGATCGGCGAGGTCCTCGACACGGCTCAGCACACCAACCGTCAGCGGTTTGCCGCACTCCGGGCACCGGCCGCCGTTCTGCCTCGTCCGTGCCGGTTCCCAGTTGACGCCGCAGGCTCGGTGGCCGTCGGCGTGATACTTGCCCTCTTCCGGGAAGAACTCGAGCGTTCCGCGTAGCGCGCGGCCATCCTTGACCGCGAAGTAGTCCGGAACGCCCGCGTAGATCGTGGCCTCGCGTGCCAGCGCCGCCGGCGAATGGGCGTCGGAATTGGACACCAGACGGTACCGGTCCAGGCTGGAGACCCGCCAGTTCATCTCCGGGTCGGACGACAGGCCGGTCTCCACGGCCATGATGTGTTCGGCCAGATCCGCGTAGCAGTCCGCGATCGCGTCGAAGCCCGACTTCGAACCGAGCGCCGAGAACCAGGGCGTCCAGATGTGCGCCGGCACGAGATAGCCGTCCGGACTGGACTCCAGCACGATTTCCAGCAGGTCGCGGGAGTCCAGGCCGAGGATCGGGCGGCCATCCGCGGTGAGGTTGCCGATCCGGCCAAGGGCGGTGGTGAAGCGGGCCGCCGCCTCGAAGTCGGGCAGGTAGATGAGGTGGTGGACCTTGCGGGTGCGGTCGTCGCGCTTGTAGATCGTGGAGATTTCGACGCTGAGCATGAAGCGCGCTGGCGCGGTCGCCCGCAGCGAACCGGGCAGCCGGCGGGTGACGTCGTCTTCGCTGCTCAGGCGGTAGAGACCCGGCTCCGCTGGGACGAGGTTGTCGCGCAGATGGTCGAACCATGCCGGATGCGTGAAGTCGCCCGTGCCCAGCAGTGCGATGCCCTTACGCTGCGCCCACCAGGCAAGGTTCGGCAGTGTGAGGTCGCGGCTGCAGGCGCGCGAGTACTTGGAGTGGATGTGCAGATCCGCGACGTATGTGTCCACGGCAACCGAGGACCCTGCGCTGACCGAGGGCACGCGCTGCATCCTGTCACGCCGGCCGTCGTCGTGGCGCATCGCCACGCGCGTCATGGCGTACGCAGGTCGATCACGGTCACCTCGGGAGGGGCGCCGACCCGGACCGGCGGCCCCCAGAAGCCGGCCCCGTCGGTCACGTAGACCGGCACGCCGTCCACAATGCCGTAGCCGCTGACGACCGGCTGCTGCAGCCTCACCAGCAGGTTGAACGGCACCATCTGCCCGCCGTGGGTGTGTCCGGAGACCTGGAGATCGACGCCGTACCTCGCCGCGTCGCGGGCCATGACCGGCTGGTGGGCCATCAGGACGACCGGGCGCGCGGTGTCGCGGCCGCCGAGCGCCTTGCCGAAGTCGGGAGCGTCGCCGAAGCCCCCGCCGGTGAGGTCGTTCACGCCCGCCAGGTCCAGCCCGCCGAGTTCGAGGCGCTCGTTTCGCAGGGGCCGCACGCCGAGGCTGGCCACCTCATCCACCCACGGCTGGAAGCCCGAGTAGTACTCGTGATTGCCGGTGACGAAGTACGCGCCCTGCCGGGATCGGATGCTCGCCAGCGGCTCCGCGAACCGGCCCAGCTCCGCGACCGTCCCGTCGACCAGGTCGCCGACGACGCAGACGATGTCGGCGTTCACGGAGTTGATCAGGTCGACGATCCGGCCGACGTGGTGCGAACCGGTCAGCGGTCCGAGGTGGATGTCGGCGACGACGGCGAGGCGGATGCCGTCCAGCGCACGCGGCAGCTTGGCCAGCGGCATCTGCACGCGGTGGAGCCGGGGCGGGCCCAGCGCGGTCCTGACGCCGTAGCCGGTGATCCCGGCGGCGGTCAGTCCTGCGAAGATCGCCGCACTGCGCGCGAGCAGCAGTCGCCGGTCGATCCCGGGCGGGTCTGCTGCGGCATCAACAACCCCTCGGGTACGACCCGCCCAGCGCGCTACGAGCGTGGCGACCAGCCGCGGGACCTCGAGGACGGCGAGGGTCACGAACAGGTAGAACATCAACGCGAGCCACAGGTAGCCCGGCCAGGCCAGCCACTCCGCGTTCCCGGTCCGGGTGCCGATGAGCGTCGCCGGGATCAGGACGGCCAGCAGAATGGCGGCCAAGCCTCCGATCCGCCGCCGCCAACCCGGCCGCATCGGGTCCCGGACCAGGCGTTTCCAGAGGTACAGGTGGATCATGCCGAGGACGGCGAGGATCAGCGCGACGAACCCGAGCACTCGTCTCTGCCCTCCGGTCTCTGCCGCCGCGTCGCGGTCGGCCTGCACGCGCTCGCCGCGACCGCGGGATCGCCCGGTCCTGGACGGCGGCCCTCGAAGCCCCTTTGTCGATGGGTCTAGCCGCCGGTTTGTCGCTGGGTCTAGCCGCCGGTTTGTCGCAGGGCCTAGCCGCCGGTTTGTCGCAGGGCCTAGCCGCCGGCGAAGGGCGGTAGCACGTCCACGGTCGCGCCGGTCCCCAGCGCCGCCTGTCGATCATGGCAGGCCAGACCGTCCACAAGGAAGCTCGCGGCCTTGAGCACGACCGCGAGTCGCTCGCCGTGCCGGTCGGCGAGGACCCGCGTCAGGTCGTCCAGCGTTGTCGCGGCTACCGTCTCGATCGAGGCGCCGCCCGCCGCCGCACGGGCTCCGGCGAAATAACGAACGGTGAGCACGGCGGTCACCCGCCGATCGCGGACATCGGCCGCGCCGGCTGCAGGAACGCGGGGTCGTCGATTCCGTGGCCGGCCCGCTTGCCGAACATCGCGACACGCCAGGCGTCGGCGATCTCCTCGTCGGGTGCGCCGTCGCGCAGCAGCTTGCGCAGGTCGGACTCTTCGGTGGCGAACAGGCAGTTGCGTACCTGGCCGTCGGCAGTGAGCCGGGTCCGATCGCAGTCGCCGCAGAACGGCCTGGTCACACTGCCGATGATGCCGACGCGTGCCGGTCGGCCGTCGACGCCGACGTGTCCCGGGACGAGCCAGGTCTCGGCGGGCGCGGTTCCACGTGAAACCACGTCGGGTGCCAGTCCGAACGCTCGCAGCGACGCCAGGATCTCCTCGGCCGTCACCATCGTGCGCCGGTCCCACCCGTGCTGGGCGTCGAGCGGCATCTGCTCGATGAACCGCAGCTCGTACCCATGGTCCAGCGCGAAGCGCAGCAGCGCCGGCGCTTCGTCGTCGTTGATGCCGCGCATGAGCACGGTGTTGATCTTCACCGGGGTCAGCCCGGCGGACGCCGCGGCTCGCAGGCCGGCCAGTACGTCCGCGTGCCGGTCGCGCCGGGTCAACGTCATGAAGCGCTCGCGCGACAAGGTGTCCAGGGAGACATTTACGCGGTCCAGCCCAGCGTCGCGCAGCGGCAGGGCGAGCCGCGCGAGCCCGATGCCGTTCGTGGTGACGGACACCTGGGGTCGGGGCGACAGCGCCGCCGCCGCCCGCACGATGCCGAGCAGCCCCCGCCGGATCAGCGGCTCGCCACCGGTGAACCGGACCTCGCGGACGCCGAGGCGCTCGACCGCGATCCGGACCAGCCGGTTCACCTCGTCGTCGGAGAGTTGGTCTTCACGCGGCATCCAGGCGAGACCTTCGGCCGGCATGCAGTAGCTGCACCGCAGGTTGCACCGATCCGTCAGGGAGACGCGCAAGTCCGTGGCGACGCGCCCGAACTGGTCGACGAGCCCACCCACGCCCGTGCGCACGCCAGCGCCGTCAGGCCGTCCGAGAAGCTCGCTCACCGATCGAATCTAGCCTTCCGCGCCGCATCCGCGCACAGCCAATCTGGGTTCATCGCGAAGATCTCGTCTGGTCGCCGGCCCAGCCACCAGCGTCGCGACGCGCCGTCTCCGGATGGACGCCGGCCGCGGCCCGACGAACGACACAGCCTAGGAATCGCGCGCCGAGGGTCGCCGGGCCGCGTCGGCCGCCGCGCGGACGGCGCCGCGGTAGCTTCCGCCGAACGCCGCCGTGTGCACAAGCAGCAGGTGCAGCTGGTGCAGGGGGATGCGCTCGCGCCACCCGTGAGCGAGGCGCCAGACCTCCTCGTAGGCCGCGATGATCCGGTCCAGGTGCGGTGCGCCGCCGAACAGCGCCAGCTCGGCCAGGTCCGTTTCGCGGTTACCGCCCTGCGCGGCGGGGTCGATGAGCCGAGCACGGCCGTCGGCGGCCCACAGGACGTTCCCCGGCCACAGGTCGCCGTGGGTACGCGCGGGTGCCTCGCCCGCGTCGTACCTCTCGATGTCGCGGATGATCTGGTCGATCACCGCGACGTCGGCCGCGGACAGGGCGCCGCGGTCGGCCGAGATCTTGAGGTACGGGCGCAGCCGGCGCTCCGCGAACCACTCGCCCCACGGACCGGCGGACGGGGTGCCGTCGAGCGGTAGCGGGCCGATGAAACCGGGCCAGTCCGCGCCGAAGGCGTCGGCGCCGGAGCGGTGCAGGTCCGCCAGGTCTCGCCCGAGCTGTTCGGCGGCGCTCGCCGACGGGGTGCCCGGGTCGATCCACTCCAGAGCAATCAGGTCGGGCAATGCCACGATCACTTCGGGGACTGGTGCTCCGGCCGCGCGCAGCCACGTCAGGCCGGCGGCCTCGGCCTCGAAAAAGCCGGCCGGCGGTGAGCCTGAAGGCCAGGTCTTCGTGAAGATCGACGTGCCGTCGTCCAGGGTCAGCCGGGATGCCGTGCACACGTCACCCCCTCCCACGGGCGTCTCCCGAATGCGCTGGTGGGTGAGAAATGTCGGGAGATGCTGCGGGTGCGCGCGCAAATACGCCAGATCCACGGCCTTATCTTGCGCTTCGGGTTACGGGAGTCTGGAAACGGAGCCAAAATGTCGGCATGACCCCTGTCACAGTGCGTTCGTACCGGCCGAGTGACCACAGCGCTGGTCGTCGCCTGTGGGCCGAGCTGACCGCCGAGCACAACCGGATGTATGGGCCGGACAAGGCGAACGAAGACGCCGGGGCTGGGTTCGAGGAGTACCTGACCCGCCTCGACCTGACCGGGCTGTGGGTCGCCGATCATGCCGAGGATGGCGTCATCGGCCTCGTGGGTCTCGTCATGCGTGTTCGCGCGGGTGAGGTGGAACCGGTTGTCGTCACGGCGTCGCACCGGCATCAGGGGGTTGGCCGCAAACTGCTGCGACACGTCGCGAACGAGGCCAAGAAGCGCAACATGCTCTCGCTGACCATTTCGCCGGCGTCGCGCAACGTCGAGGCGATCCGCAGCCTGCATGCGGCCGGCTACGACGTGGTGTCGTCGATCGAGCTGACCATGGACCTGGGCCGGGGGACGCACGACTGGCAGCCGGAGAGTCTCGAACTGCACGAACTTCAGTTCCGCTCCTGAGCTGGGGCGTTGCGCGTTGCCCCTGTGGATAACCGCGTGTCGTCCACAGGCGGTCCGCGCGGGCGTGCGTATCCCGCCACGCTGACTCGCATGACACCCTCGAGCGCCGTCAAGGTCAGTTCCCCCGCCGAGCTCATCTCCGCCGTGCCTTATCTGCTCGGCTTCCATCCTGCCGACAGCATCGCGGTCGTGGCCTTTCGCGGCGGGGCGGTCCTCTTCGCGGGGCGGCACGACCTGCCGCCGCCCGGCGTGGACGAGGAGGAGGCCCGGGCCGAAGCGGCACATCTTGCGCTGGCGGTGGCGCGGCAGGGCGCCGGCGGGGCGGTGGTCATCGGGTACGGCGAGCCCGCCCGCGCGACGCCGGCCGTACTGCGTACCGCCGAGGCGTTGCGCCGGTTGGGTGTCGGGGTCGTCGACGCGCTTCGGGTGACCGGTGGCCGGTTCTGGTCGTACTTCTGCGACGGCGACGACGGCTGCCCCGAGGACGGCTGGCCGTGCCCGGACGAGCACAGCGCGATCGCGGCCGCCGCGACGTACGCGGGCCAGGTGGCACTGCCCGACCGGGAGGCACTGGTAGCCCAGATCGCGGCCGTGACCGGGGAGGAGCGTGACGCCATGGTGGCCGCCACGGCGCGGGCGCAAGCGCGCCTGGCCGATCTGCTCGACCCGGACATGAACGAGGCGGGGTTCGCCCGGCTGGTCCGCCGCGCCGGCCGCACCGCTATCCGCGGAGCCGAACGCCGGTACCGCTCGGGCGGCCGGCTCCTCGACGACGAGGTCGCGTGGCTCGGCGTCGTGCTCGTGGACCTGACGGCGCGCGACTACGCCTGGGAGCGTACGGGCGAGGAGGAGTGGCGGCTCGCGCTCTGGACGGATGTGCTGCGTCGCGTCGAGCCTGCGTACGTGCCGGCGCCGGCATCGCTGCTGAGCTTCGCGGCCTGGCGGTCTGGGCTGGGATCGCTGGCGCGGGTGGCGGTGGAGCGGGCGCTCTCCCAGGACCCGGAGTACCGGATGGCGTTGATGCTTGACGAGATCCTGGCCTACGGTGTGTCGCCGGCGATGGTTGAGGGCTGGCCGGAAATGGACCGGCGGGACTTCGACGGGGCGGCGCGGGCCGAGGCCGACGGTCCGACGCGGTCGTGGGCGGCTAGTGGCGATCACGTCGCCCGGAAACGCCGGCAACGGCCCAAGCGCCGCCCTGGTCGCCGGTCCGTCTAGCGCGCGTCACGGGTCGGTACGCGCAGATCTTGTGCGCGTCACCCTCAAATTCCGGGGCTTCGCGCACAAGATCCAGAAACCGTGGGCCCGTACGGCTTCGGACCGGCGACCGCCATCATCCTCAGACTGTGACGCGCTGGGCGCCCGCGTACACGTTCATGGAGGGCCCGCGCAGGAAGCCGACCAACGTCATCCCGGCTTCGTCGGCCAGCTCGGCGGCGAGCGTGCTCGGCGCCGACACGGCCGCTAGCAGCGGCAGCCCGGCCATCCATGCCTTCTGGGTCAGCTCGAAGCTGGCCCGCCCCGACACCAGCAGCACGTGACCGGAGAGCGGGATGCGGCCCTCGCGCAGCGCCCAGCCGATCACCTTGTCGACCGCGTTGTGCCGGCCCACGTCTTCGCGCAGCGCGAGCAGCTCGCCGTCGCCGGTGAACAGCCCGGCGGCGTGCAGGCCGCCGGTCCGGTCGAACGTGCGCTGGGCCGCGCGTAGCTTGTCCGGCAGTGTGGTCAGCGTGTGCGCCCGGACCGAGAGGCCGTCGGAAGCCACGTCGAAACGGGACTTGGTGCGGACCGCGTCGATGCTGGCCTTGCCGCAGACCCCGCACGAGCTGGACGTGTAGAAGTTCCGGCTCGGGTCGGTCACCGGCGGCGGCACGTCCGGGCCGAGCACGACGTCCACCACGTTGTAGGTGTTCGGGGTGTCCGTGCCGGCGCACAACTGGGCCGTGACGACATCGCTTGCGACCCCGATGATGCCCTCGGTGAGCAGGAATCCCATGGTCAGATCGATGTCCTGGCCGGGCGTGCGCATGGTCACGGCGAGCGGCGCCTTGCGGACGCGGATCTCGAGCGGCTCCTCGGCGGCCAGGTCGTCGGGGCGCCGGCTGGGCTCGGCCGCCGCCTCCAGGTTGATCTTCACGACCGGTCGCCGGTTCATCGTCCGTGCCATGACCCCGAGCGTATGCCGCGGCGCGTCCTCTGCACGCTGGCCGAACCCGAACCCGAACCCGAACGCGGTCACGCTCGCGTCGTGGCCGGGATACGGTACGAACGTGGGGGGTTTTGCGGCGGTGGTCCTGGCAGGTGGCGCGGCACGGCGGATGGGCGGCGCGGACAAGCCGGCGTTGCCCGTGGGCGGCCAGTCGATGCTGACCCGCGTACTGGCCGCGGTGCACGACGCCGACCCCCAGGTCGTGGTCGGCCGGGTGCCGCCCGACCTGCCCGTGCACGTGAATGCCACGCGCGAGGAGCCGCCCGGTGGCGGCCCGGTGGCGGCTGCCTCGGCAGGCCTGGCCCTGGTGCCGTCGGGCGTGACGTTCACCGCTTTGCTCGCCGCCGACCTGCCATTGCTCACCGGCGAAGCCATCGACGTGCTCCGGCTGACTGTGGAGTCGGCGCCGATGCAGGGCGCGGTCTATCGGGACGCCGAGGGGCGCCGCCAGATGCTCTGCGGCGTCTGGCGCACCGAAGCGCTGCGCGACGCGATGGACCGGCTCCACGCGGAGCGGGGCAGCTTGCATGGTGCCTCGGTTCGCGAACTCACCGAATACCTGCGGATAGCGGAGGTGTCTTGGCGCCGTCCGGGTCCGCCGCCCTGGTTCGACTGCGACACCGATGACGACCTGCGTACCGCGGAGGAGTGGGCCAAATGAACGAACTGGACCGATGGGTCGCGGCCGCCAGCGCGGAGCTCGGCATCGAACCCCGGGACGTGCAATCG